>NZ_JANCOU010000011.1:0-42180 GCF_024295665.1 Streptococcus sp. CF8_St5-17 | reverse complement strand
AAATCTGCTTCCTCTTTTTATTATTAGTTATTCAAAGCTGCTGCCATTGTAGCTGCAACTTCAGCTTCAAAGTCATTTGCAGCTTTCTCGATACCTTCACCAACTTCAAAGCGAGCGAACTCAACTACTGAAGCGTTAACTGATTCAAGGTATGCTTCAACTGTCTTGCTGTCATCCATGATGTAGACTTGTGCAAGAAGTGTGTATGCTTGGTCGACTTTAGTGTTGTCAAGCATGAAGCGATCCATTTTTCCTGGAATGATTTTATCCCAGATTTTTTCTGGTTTACCTTCTGCAGCCAACTCTGCTTTAATGTCAGCTTCAGCTTGAGCGATAACTTCATCAGTCAATTGTGCTTTTGATCCATACTTCAAGTGTGGAAGAGCTGGTTTGTTAACCATTGCACGGCTTTCGTTATCTTGGTCAATAACGTGGTTCAATTGAGCCAACTCATCTTTAACAAATTGCTCATCCAATTCTTTGTATGAAAGAACTGTTGGTTTCATCGCAGCAATATGCATTGAGATTTGTTTAGCAAGTGCTTCGTCTCCACCTTCGATTACAGAGATAACACCGATACGTCCGCCGTTGTGTTGGTACGCACCGAAGTGTTGTGCATCTGTTTTTTCAAGCAAAGCAAAACGACGGAATGAGATTTTTTCACCGATTGTAGCTGTTGCAGATACATATGCAGCTTCAAGAGTTTCACCTGAAGGCATTGTCAAAGCAAGTGCTTCTTCGTTGTTAGCTGGTTTACCTTCAGCGATTACTTTAGCTGTAGCATTTACCAACTCAACGAATTGAGCGTTTTTCGCAACGAAGTCAGTTTCAGCATTTACTTCAACTACTGCTGCAACGTTACCGTTAACAAATACACCTGTCAAACCTTCTGCAGCAACACGGTCAGCTTTTTTAGCTGCCTTAGCCATACCTTTTTCGCGAAGCAATTCAATCGCTTTTTCGATATCACCTTCAACTTCAACCAATGCTTTCTTAGCGTCCATAACACCAGCACCAGATTTTTCACGCAACTCTTTAACAAGTTTAGCTGTAATTTCTGCCATTTTGATTCTCCTATATTTTTTAAAAATAGGAGAGCCGGGCTAAGCCCCGCCCTCCTAGGTAATTACTATTTATACGAATTAAGCG
Organism: Streptococcus sp. CF8_St5-17; assembly: GCF_024295665.1. Classification (NCBI taxonomy): domain Bacteria; kingdom Bacillati; phylum Bacillota; class Bacilli; order Lactobacillales; family Streptococcaceae; genus Streptococcus; species Streptococcus sp. CF8_St5-17. Next base: position 41,031 of record NZ_JANCOU010000011.1, on the reverse strand, counting down.
TTGTCGCCTTCAACAACTTCAACGATTTCTTCGATTGAGTCTGCTTGAGCTTCTGAAGCTGCAAATTCTGCTTCAACTGCTACTACAGCATCTTCACCTTGGCGACCTTCGATGATAGCGTCTGCCAATTTAGCTGTGATCAACTTAACTGCGCGGATAGCGTCATCGTTAGCTGGGATGATTACATCGATATCATCTGGATCAGTGTTTGTGTCAACCATCGCTACAACTGGGATTCCCAATTTTTTAGCTTCTTTAACAGCGATTTGCTCTTTATGTGGGTCAACTACGTACATTACATCTGGGATGCGAGGCATGTCTTCGATACCACCCAAGAATTTTTCAAGACGTGCACGTTGTTTGTTAAGAAGTGCAACTTCTTTCTTAGGAAGAACATCGAAGATTCCTTCTTCTTCCATGCGTTTGATTTCTTTCAAACGAGCGATACGTTTTTGGATTGTTCCCCAGTTAGTAAGAGTTCCACCCAACCAACGGTGGTTGATGAAGTATTGACCAGAACGCTCTGCTTCTTCTTTAACAGCGTCAGCAGCTTGTTTCTTAGTACCAACGAACAATACAACTGCGTCGTTAGCTGCTGCATCACGCATAAAGTCGTATGCTTGGTCAGCGTATTTTACAGTTTGTTGCAAGTCGATAACGTGGATTCCGTTACGTTCAGTGAAGATGTACTTAGCCATCTTAGGGTTCCAGCGACGAGTTTGGTGACCAAAGTGTACACCAGCCTCAAGAAGTTGTTTCATTGAAATTACTGCCATGAGTATTTCTCCTTTTTTGTTTTTTCCTCTTCTTGATTTCAGCTTGCAAAACAACCCAAGGGCAACAGTTTCACAATTCATCAAGAATGAGTATTATCGTTCACACGACAAGTTTCATTTTATCATAATTAGAGCTTTATTTCAAGTAATTTTGTTATTTTCTCCTTATTAAATTACTAGTTAAAAGCTCTAAATTTAAAACATCTCAACATACACTGCTGAGATGTTCTAATTGCTAATTTTTTAAAATTTAATGTAGTGGTGTTTATGCTATCTACTTCGAAGTTTCTTACGAATCTTATAAGCTAGATTAAACAAGAAATATAATGAACTAGTTGGATAGTTAAACTCACCAGCAAATTCCTCAATAGTGGGATTAAACTTAGATTTAAAATTAAATAACCCGCCTTCTAAGTTGTTTTCAATTCCACCCATATTATGAGTCTCTGCCCCACGTTCAAATGAATGTTGAGCTGTCTCAAACCATGTAGGTATAGCAGGTTGATAGTGTCTAAACTCTTCATTCATTCCAGCATATAAGTTTTCAGATGTTTTCCCAAATTCGATGGTCAAAGTTCCAGACAATGGAACGACACTGTCCCCTCCATCAATATGGCTCTTAAGAAAAGAAATTTCTTCTTCTAATCGTTTTCTCTCTTGCTGATTCTCTTTTACTTTGCCTTCTTTCGTTTTATCTGTAAACTTCTGCGCTGTTTTTAGATTCTTTTCGAGTTGATTCTCAACTTCTTTCAGTCTATTAGGTAAATCTAAATAGCTCAGTGTGATAAAGGAGTGATCAGGATAAGTATTCAGTAACTTCTGATAATAATCTTTGCCTCGTAAACTAATGTTCTTGCGAGACTCTGTTTTCTTCATTAAAAATGAAAATTCATCTAATAAGTCGAGTCCACCGAATTTTACTTTCAATCCTTTATTTCTTGCAGTTCGGATTGCCTGTCTAGTAGACTTGGATAGTTGATCCAGAGAGAAGTTTTCTTTATGAATATTAGCTTGAAAACGTGGTTGTATATTTTCTGCCATATCCTTTGTCAAACCAGTCCAATGAACTTTGTTTTTTTGCAATTCCTCAATAATTTCAAAAGTTTTAGAATTTTGAATAATTTCTTGGTCGATAAGACTTCGACTGATAAACAAACTTGGATCAAATTTAACCATTATTGCATGGCTTTTTTTAGCAAGTTTTTTCAACGTTAAAAGTACAAATTTCAGAAGTTCTTTATCTTCATAGTCAATTACTGGACCTCGTGGAATATAGAACATAGAAAGTCCTAATGGTAGCGGCTGAATTAAGATATTCGCTACTCCAACTAGTTGATTTTCTTTATAAAATCCAACTCTCTCATTCCCCCAAGTATCCTTTATCTTGGACCAATCACTACTCTGCAATAAATTTCCTTGAGGATGATTTTCTAAAAACAAATCCCACTCTTTGACATCAACATTTATTTTATATGTAAACATAACTCCAACACCGACTCCCTTTAGAAACCTTTTTTATTAACGTGCTACACTCGTACTAAATCTCTAAATTTCATCTAACTTTAACTAAATAATTATAAGAAAAGAATATAAAATAAGTTCAAGTAATTATATAATGAAATTTATTTTTCAGCACTATACAAAGGGTGAGATTTATAAAACCTCACCCTAAATTTAGTAATAATCAGTATATTAGTTTGGATAAATGTATCTTACAGTACCTCTTGATGCTGTCGGATTAAACCATCCACGATAATTTCCAATTGGTTGAGTTCCACTACCATCATAGTTACATTCAGAAACTTGAATACGAGTTGATGATTCAACAGCCGTAACAACTGCTACGTGACCGTATCCCCCATCATCCCATGAAGCAATTGCACCAACTTGTGGTGTAGAACCCGTACGGAAACCTGCAGCCGCTGCACTTGCAGCCCATTGGCCACCATTTCCCCAGTAATCGCCAGCCCATGGTGCTAAAGTTTTTGCACCCCATGTACATTGACCTACAGGATAACTTGATGCATTTGAACTATAGGTTGGGCGCTGACTTACAGTAGTTACTGCAGGTGTGTAGCTTGAATCATCGTCTGATGATGAGCTTGAAGTTGCTTGTACTTGTGCTGCAAAGGTTGTATTTGCTGAAGCAGCAACTGTTTGTTGTTGACTTGCTTGTTTCGCTTTGTATGCTGCTTCTGCTTCAGCTGCAGCCTTAGCTTCTGCTTCAGCTGCTGCTTTTTGCTCTAACAAAGTAGCTTTTTCACTTTCTGCGGTAGCTTTTTCTGCTGCAAGATTCAACTCAGCGGCTTTCAATTCTGCCTGTTTTGTTGTCAAGGCTTGAGCGTCATCAGCAAGTGTTTGTTGGTTGGCAATAACTGTGTTGATTGCATCATTGTTTGCAACTTGTTTTTCAGAGATGGCTTTTTTATCTTCTTTTTGTTGTTGCAACATTTTATTGTTTGCTGAGACAATTTCACTCATAGCTGCTACACGAGAAATAGCTTCTGTGATTGAGTTAGAGTTAATAATTGTATTAATGTAGCTTGTAGCAGTTCCGTTAGTTTGTGCACTACGAGCTTGGTTTTCAAGCGATTCATTACGAGCTACGATGTTTTTTGAAAGCTCTGTGATTTCACCTTCAAGTTTTTTAGACTCTTCTTGAAGTTTTTCATTCTCAGCTTGCAACTTTTCTTGTTCCGTTTGAATAGCTGTTACTTTAGTTTGAATCTCATCAACTTGTTTTTGAGCTTCCTTTTGTTGTGTTGTCAATTCACTAATTTTGCTATCTTGAGCAGCAATTTTTTCATTTGTTGTATTGGCTCGGACACTTGAAAGCACAGCTCCTTGTGAAACTAATACTGTACTTAATAAGAGTGATGCTAGAATTTTTTTCTTCATAGTGTAAATGCTCCTTCTTTAAAAAGACAATACTAGTATATCAAAAAAAGGCCTAATAAATATTACGCCTTTATTACAGTTTTGTTTCTTTCTTATAGATATATTTTTTCAAAAATATATTGGAAAACTAACATCCATATAAAATTCAACATCATAGTAGGACCCAGACTATAAACTATAAAAACAGGTAGATTTTCTGCAGTCATTCCTACCACCTGCGCTAGGATAAAACTTCCAAATTCAAATGTAAAAGTCATCATTAAAATAGCTAATAATCTTGTCCATCTATTTGACAAAATAACTGAGTTGCTTTTATATACGATTGCTCCAATAATCACAAAAAGAAGACTGGCTATCCCTATCAGATGGAAGAAATAGATATCGTATATAAGTCCTAGAACCAAGCAATAGGCCAAAAACAGATATTCTGATACTTCGATTGTCTCGAATAATAAGAAGATGAAGATGAAGTGGCTTACAATTTGAAAATGTGGGAAAAAGCTATTTACAAATTGTCCTAAGTGGCTATCTATTAAAATGATTACGGGCAAGAGCAAAAACATACCTATTTGCTTAAAAAGTCTCATGATAGATTCCCCACTAACTCTACGACTTTAAGATTCATTGGATCAGCATGCATTTTGACCATAACTTCTCTTGTTAGATAGTCCGTACTATGTGTCACTGATACGACTTCTCCTACAGGGATATCTGTAGCATTAAAATTTCCCAAACCTCCAGTTACCACTTTGTCGCCTTGGCTAATGTCGCCATTGCTATTGAGCTGGCTGATTTTCAAAAGTTCTTTTTCCTTATCATAACCGATAATAATACCATAAATGCTACTAGAACCGTGCTGGATTTTAACGGAAATCTTCTCTGTATTCTCAGCGTTTGTCAATAAATTGACCACAGTTGAGTTGTCTTCTACTTTTTCAACACTTCCAACCAATCCTCCACCAGCAACAACAAGCATGTTTGTCGTTGCTCCTTGTTGAGAACCAACGTTAACTGTTAATTCTTGTTTCCAGGTTGATGGAGTTCTCATGATGACATCCGCAGCAATTAACTTGGTCACATTTAATTTGGACTTCATATCTAATAACTGACGTAATTGCTCATTTTCTTCCTTCAGACTGTCTGCTTCATTCGTTTCTTTTTCCATTTGATAGAGTTCTTTTTTAAGAGTTTCATTCTCATTGTAAGCTCTCGTCAAATTTCCTAAATCAGACTTTGTAGATTCTAACCATTGGAATGGTTTTTGAACAATTCTATCTATCAGAGAAATGCCATCTCCAACTTTTGTCACAACCGCACTTGATTTCGTCATCACTAAAAAAACTGAAACCACTAATACAACGACAAATAGAACAATGATATATTTTGATTTTTTAAAACGGTTCATACCTCTACCCTATCTCATTCTATACTTCACTCTAGGATTTTAACAAAAATAGAATACCGCCCAAGACACAAATAAGTAATAGAGCTACACTATCTTTATTCATCCATTTCAACTGTCGATACTGACTACGTCCATTTCCGCCTTGATACCCTCTAGCTTCCATAGCTGTAGCAAGAGAATCCGCTCTTTTCAAACTGGTAGCGAACAAAGGTATCAAAATAGGTATCATAGCCTTGACTTTTTGGATTACATTCCCTTCTCCAAAATCAACACCACGCGCCTTTTGAGCATTCATAATGCGAATAGTATCATCCATCAATGTTGGTACAAAACGTAAGCTCATAGACAACATGAGACCTATTTCATGCACAGGAACCTTCAGCTTTTTTAAAGGCCCAAGCAAGGATTCAACCGCTGTCGCTAAGCTCAATGGCATGGTTGTCAGAGTAAGCAAGGTTGAGAAAAAGATAATCAAAACAAAGCGACAAAAAATGATTCCAGCCTGCTCAATACCATGACTCGTGATTTTTATAAACCCCATCTCGAATAGGACTTGACCACCAGAAATAAAGAAAAGTTGAAAAAGTGTTGTAAAAGCAATCAGAAAAAACATAGACCGCAAACCTTTTATGAAAAAAGATAAGGGAACTTCTGATAAGGCTACAAAAATGCCAGTTGCAACGAAAAGGATCAAATTTGTTATTGGATTATTGGCCCAAAAAACAATCAAAATTAATAAAATCATCGCCACTAACTTACTACGAGGATCCAAACGATGAACAATCGAATTTCCTGGTATGTAACGACCTAAAATCATGTTATCCATTGATGAACTCCTTAAACTCCTCTATCGTTATCGGCAATTGTTTGAAAGAAAGTCCTCTGTCAGCTAATCTTTGAGCAAATCTTGTGATTTTTGGAACACCTAATTGGATTTTTTCCATAAATTCGACATTTTGAAAAACAAGACTTGGCTTCCCACTCTTGACTAACTTTCCTTTTTCCATTACGTAAACTTGGTCAGCAAATTCTGCTACATCATCCATAAGGTGAGTCACCAAAACAATCGTGATACCATCCTGATGAAGCTTTTTAAATAAGGTCATCAACTCTTTTCGTCCAATTGGATCTAGTCCTGCTGTAGGTTCATCTAAAACTAAGATACTAGGCTCCATTGCTAAAATCCCAGCAATAGCAACCCTTCTCATTTGTCCTCCTGAGAGTTCAAATGGACTACGTTCAAAAAGTGACTCGTCAATTCCCACTAAAGCTAATTTTTCACGTGCAATAGCCTCGGCATCTTCTACAGAAACTCCAAAATTTTGAGGACCAAAAGCCACATCTTTTAAGACTGTTTCCTCAAAAATTTGATTTTCAGCAAACTGAAAAACCAATCCTACTTGTTTGCGGATTTGACGAATTTGCTTATTGACTGATGTTGATGTAATTAATGTATCAAAGACACGAACACTTCCCTTTGTGGGAACCAACAAACCATTCAAAAGTTGTAGAATTGTAGATTTCCCACTTCCTGTATGCCCAATAATTGCTGTATAAGATCCATCCTCTATTGACAAACTAACATCGGACAAGGCAGCTGAGGCAAAGGGTGTTCCTTCCTGATACGTATAACTCACATTGTCTAGAATAATTCCCATAAAGCCTCCTCAAGTTCCTCCTCTGTGAGATAGAACTCTGGCAAGTCCAGACCACTGGTACGTAGCGATTCTTTTAATTGGTTGACAAAGGGTTGGTCTAAGCCGATTTGATCTAGATCTGATCTAGAAAATAATTCTCTAGGAGTACTTGTTGACTCAACTTCTCCTTTTTTCATTACCAAAACACGGTCACTCATAGCAACCTCATCTAAATCATGCGTAATAGAGATAACTGTCATCTGGTGGTCTTGGCGAATCTTCTGAACTATCTTAATCAACTCTAGTCGTCCTTCTGGGTCCAACATACTTGTAGCCTCATCCAAGATTAAAATATCTGGTCGCAGAGCTACTACTCCTGCAATTGCCACTCTCTGTTTCTGACCTCCAGACAAGCGAGCTGGTTCTTTTTTTGTAAATTCCGCCATCCCAACTAATGACAAAGCTTCAGAGACTCGTTTCTTCATCTCTTCAACTGGAATCCCTTGGTTTTCTAAGCCAAAAGCAACGTCATCTTCAACAGTTGCTCCTACGAACTGATTATCGGGATTTTGAAATACCATACCAATCTTACGTCTTTTCTCCCAGACATTTTCTGGTGTTAGGCAATCACCATCTATCCAAATTTCTCCAGATTCAGCCTCGAGTAAGCCATCAATCAAGCGAACTGTCGTTGATTTCCCACTCCCGTTGTGACCAACGATTGACAACCATTCTCCACGTTTCACGTGAAACGAAATGTTATGAACATCATAATGTTCTTGATCTGCCTGGTATCGAAATGACAGATCCTTAATTTCAATAATCGATTCCATATCTAGCGAAAGGTTCCTTTAAATAAATATGCGCTTCCCTTGAAGTAATCATAACCAGAATAAACTGTGAAGAACAAGGCAATATAAAGAGTTATCTGACCGAGTAAATTCCAATGGAATAACAAGAAGATAATCGCGAACATCTGGCTAAATGTCTTGATTTTTCCTGGCATTGCTGCAGCTAAAACAGTACCTCCGGTTTCAACTAAAAGCAAGCGCAAACCAGTAACTGCAAGTTCACGACAAATGATAACAGCCACCACCCAAGCAGGAGCCATATCGAGGCCAACTAGCATGATAAAGGCTGACATTACCAATAGCTTATCAGCCATTGGATCCGCAAATTTCCCGAAATTGCTAACGACTTGCCATTTTCTAGCCAAATAACCATCTAGATAATCCGTGATACTGGCGATAGCAAAAATAATTGCTGCTATTTTATGTAACACAGGAGATGGGCCAAATGATAGAAGGAGAACAAAAATCGGAATAAATAAAATTCTACCAAGCGTAAGTATGTTAGGAATATTTTCTTTTTTCATATTATCCTTCCTTAGTTTGAACTCACTGTTAGTCTAATCCAACCAGTTTGACCGGTTAATTTCGCAGTGTCAATTTCTTGATTATCAATTTTAATTTTAACGCCTTTTACAACGCCTAATGTGATTGTTACCGGAGAGCCTTTATAAATTGTTGTTTTAGCTGTTTTGTTATTTGGCTCGAGAGTAGTTCCTCCAGCTAGATCCGTATCTGATACACTTATCCAACTTGTTGCATCCGTCACAGATAATTGAAGTTCAGCAGTATCTTTAGAAGTTTTATACTCTACTGATATCACATCTCCCTGACCTGAAACAGTCACAGTTGATGCTTCACTCGAACTTGATGGACTAGTGGTTTGGTTGCTAGTTGTTATTTCACTAGTTGTTGCATTTGTAGTAGTAGTTACAACATTATAGTTAGCTGAAGTTGTTTCTGTTGGTTGTGTTTGAATATAATTCCAAACATAATAGGTTACGAATACTAAAATTGATAAGGAGAATAAGACGAAGTAAAAAAGTGGAAGCAGGGAACGTTTCTTTCGATTAGAACGTCTACGACCTGATAGTTCTATCTCATCAACATCAACTTCTTCATAGGTAATCATACTACCTGAATCATAAGCATCTAAAACTATACTTTCATCCAATTCAACTGCCCAAGCATACTTTCTCAAAAAAGAGCGAACATAAAAGGGACTAGGTAATTTATCAAAATCATCTGACTCTAAAGCTTCTAGCATATCCAGTTGAATATCTGTCTTGCGCTGCAACTCCTCTAAACTCAACCCCTGGTTTACTCTTGCTAAACGTAAAACTTCACCGATTGTTTTTTTCCTCATACTTATCATTCCTTCTTTCTAGTCTCATTTTTTTCAATTATTATAGCGGAAAAATCGTAAACTCAACCATTTCACTATTATCAATAAAATGATGACCTACCTCAAGAACATCTTCTAAGGTCATTTCCTGTATAATCTTTGGCAAATCAAACAAGGTTGATTCATCAACGTGCGACTGATATTGAGTCGCAATAAATTCTAAAGAATTCAGATTATGGATAAACTCTCCATAAATTTCACTTTTTATTAAATCAAGATGCTCCTCTGACACATCCGGATCAGTTACAAAATTTTTTATTGCCTTTCGAAATTGGTGTGAAATGGCAACAGGTTCTTTTGTATCCATTGTCAGCATCAAAAAATTAAAACGATGATTGATTTCAACCTCCATAGATAATGAAGAATCTAGTTTCCCAGTTTCATACAAACTTTGAAATCTTTTTGAGGTCCATCCAAACATCATCGAAAACAAGGCCTTCAACAAAACACCGTATCGATAGCAGTCTTTACTCTCCATCTCAGCATTTGTTCGAACTCCAATAGCTAATTTAGGAGAAGCAACATCCATACGAATACTCTCTACCTTCTTTACAAGGTGTAAAGCTATTTTTTCTCTAGCAGTTTTAGTTATCTGATTTCCAGTATGTCCATTAGAGAAATAACTCTGTATTAATCCTAAATCAAAGTTCCCAACGAGAAAAACATGGCTGTTGACAGGTGTGTAAAACTCATCAAAATTATCTCGTAAATCCTCTAAACGAATATCTTCTATCGAATGTTCAGTACCAACAATATCCGAAGCTAAAGGACTTTCTGGATAAAGATTTGCAAGAGTTTTAAAGAACAAGCAAGAATCTGGATCATCCTGATACATTTCACGTTCTTGCTGGATGATATCCTTTTCACGCTCAACTGACTCTTTGGTAATATGAAAACTTGTAACGAGTTCTTCAAGCAAATCCAAACACTCTATAACATGATCAGATGTTGAAAATAGATAGCTAGTATTTGTAAAGCTTGTAAAGGCATTACTTTCTGCTCCTAGTTCTGTAAAAGCAGCCATGATATCTTCGGAGTTTTCTCTTTCAAAAAGTTTATGTTCTAAAAAATGAGCAATTCCATTAGGATATTTTTTCTTTTTCCCATCTCTATCTGTAAACTCGGTGTCAACCGAACCAACTTGAACAGTTACCACACCATAAACTTCGTTAAAATCATTTTTAGGAAGTAAAGAAACTGTCAAGCCGTTTTTTAATGTTGCTTGATAAAGAGTTTCCTTTACAGCAGGATAGTATTTCTCTTGAAAAGTAACTCTAGTCATTCTGCTCCTTCCATAAAATAGATTGCCTGCAATTTTAGACTAGATGCAGCTTTACAAATCGCATCCTTGTCAACTTGTTCTAGTTTTTCTATCAAAGTCTCTAGGTCTAAAACTGACTTACCAAAAAAGATAGTTAAGTATTCTCTATCTATAATCGAGTCTTGGTTATCTTGACTTAGCAACATATTTCTGCGAATCATTTCCTTAGTCTGATTGATTTCAGCATCTGTAAATCGACCATTTTTGATATCGAATAATTGATCATTCATCAGTTTCCGTACTCGATTTCGGTCTTGATGGTTAATACCAGCAAAGAGTCGCAAAAAACCACTAAAAAGATCTAAATGACTAGATACTGTATAAGCCAAGCCTTCCTTTTCCCTTACTTGAGTAAACAGTTTAGAATGTGGGAAAGCCCCAAGTAGACCATTTAAAAGAAGTAAAGCCATTTTTTGATCATCCTCATAACCAATCGTGCTATGGTAACCCATCTCTAAAATGGACTGACCTAGGTTTCTCCTGATAATTCCTTCTCTAAGAACATTTGAATACTCTTGTCGATATTGAATGTTTACAGTTTCTTTACGACCTGTCAACTTATATTTCTTCAGGCTTTCTAGAACTTCAATTTCATTAAAGTCTCCTAAAAAGAATAAATCAATCCTATCTTCTTTCAGCATTTTTTGAAAACTTGAATAGCAAGATTTAGAAGTCTCTTCGGAAATTCTGGCAATTAAATCTTTAGGAACTAACTGCATTGATTCTTCTTGGAAAAACAACTGATCCAATTCTTTATGGGCAAAGAAGAAAGGATCCTCTAATTCTGATTCTAGTCTCGCCAACAATTGTTTTTTTTCAATTTCAAAGGCATTGTTCTCAAATTCATCTTCATCTGACAATGGATTAAATATGACTTGATACAATAATTCTAAAATCTGAGCAGTTAATACGTTTTTCTTACTTAAAAATTCATCTCGAACATAAGTCAAACTCACGTCTACTAAGTGACTTTGCCCCCTTCTATAAGCATGAGTTGACAAATCTGCTCCATACAATGCTGCCAGATGTTTTCTAAGAACCTGGGCAGTTGGATAACCTTTATTAGCAGTTTCAAGCATACTGGCACTTAGCATGCGACCAGAGATTAAATCCAGAGATAATGGAGCTGTGAAACGCATGGTTATTTTATTTGTCTTAAACTTTTTAGAATAGATAAAATGCACTGCAATTCCAGGGAATAACTCCATCTTTTACCTCCTTTTACATAGAGTTCTATTATACCATGAAAACGAAAATTTTTCCTGTTCTCTTTGACGCTTTTGAAATTAAAATCGTTTTCATATCTTAGGTTTTCCTTCCACTATTTTAAGTAAAATATGGTATAATACCAAAGATTGAGGTGAACTATGGAATACAAATTATTTGAAGAATTTATTACGCTCCAAGCTCTTTTAAAAGATCTTGGAATCATCCAAAGTGGTGGCGCTATTAAATCATTTTTAGCTGACCATCTTGTATATTTTAATGGGGAATTAGAAAATCGTCGCGGCAAAAAAATTAGAATCGGAGATTCTATTGAAATCCCTGATTTAAAAACTCAAATTATTCTAGTTAAACCAACATCAGAAGAACTAGAGGAGTTTCGTCTAGAAAAACTTGAGAAAGAACGTGTAGCTAAGCTTGTCAAGGAAATGAATAAAAAGATACAAAAGAAGCCAGCGAAAAAGAACCAGTCAACAAAAGCAAAACCTGCACCACGTTTCCCAGGTAGATAAATATGTGGCTGAAAAATCTATCCATTAAACAATTTCGTAACTATCGAGATGTCGAAGTTAATTTTAATCCAAAATTAAACGTATTTGTTGGCCGAAACGCTCAAGGAAAAACCAATCTTCTTGAAAGTATTTACTTTTTAGCCTTAACGAGAAGTCATCGAACAAAGACTGATAAAAATTTAATTCAATTTGAACAAGAACAACTGCAAGTTTCTGGAATCTTGAAAAAGAAAACAACAAGCATTCCACTTGAAATTGACCTAACTCAAAAAGGGCGAATTACTAAAGTGAATCACTTAAAGCAAGCTCGCCTATCAGATTATATTGGTCATATGAATGTTGTCTTATTTGCTCCAGAAGATTTACAACTTGTCAAAGGTGCTCCGGCCATTCGTCGTAAGTTTATTGACATAGAATTAGGGCAAATTAAACCAATTTACTTGTCAGACCTGTCAAGTTATAACCACGTCCTTAAACAGAGAAATACCTATCTCAAATCTACACAAAACATAGACGAGACTTTCCTATCTGTTCTTGATGACCAACTAATAGAGTATGGATGTCGTGTAATGATTCATCGAGCTGACTTTATCCAGAAAATGGAACTCTTTGGCAAGAAAAAACATTTTGACATCTCAGATCAGTTAGAAGAATTGTCAATCATTTATCAACCTTCTGTAAACTTTATTGACAAGGAACATTTGGCTGAATCTTTCCATATAGCACTTCAAAAAAGTAGATCCAGAGATTTATTTAAAAAGAATACTGGAGTTGGTCCTCATCGAGATGATATGATTTTCATGATTAATGGAATGGAAGCAAGTTTCGGAAGTCAAGGGCAACATCGTAGCTTGGTACTTTCTATAAAACTTGCTGAGATCGAATTGATGGAGAGCATTACCAAAGAATCTCCCGTTCTTTTGCTTGACGATGTCATGAGTGAACTTGACAATACTCGTCAACTTAAATTATTGGAAACTATTTCTCATAACATCCAAACTTTTATTACAACTACTAGTTTAGACCATCTTCAAAACTTGCCTGATAACTTGAGCGTCTTTACAGTAGATAATGGTCAATTGACTGTAAATTAAAGTTTACATCTATGTAAAATAAAAAATCTCCTGTTTAACAGGAGATTTTTTTATTACATTGAATAGTTTGGTGCTTCATTAGTGATTTGCACATCGTGTGGATGGCTTTCTTTTAGACCAGCACCTGACATTTCGATAAACTGAGCATTGTCATGTAATTCTTTTAGGTTAGCAGCACCACAGTAACCCATACCAGAACGAATACCACCAATCATTTGGAAGACGATATCGGCTGCTGCACCTTTATAAGCAACACGACCTTCGATTCCTTCTGGAACCAGTTTGTTTGCTTCATTGACAGAACCTTGGAAGTAACGGTCGCTTGAACCTTTCTTCATAGCAGCAATTGAGCCCATACCGCGGTATGTCTTGAACTTACGTCCTTGGAAGATTTCAGTTTCACCTGGAGCTTCATCTGTTCCTGCAAACATTGATCCAAGCATTACTGCATTTCCACCAGCAGCAAGGGCTTTAACAATATCTCCAGAATACTTGATTCCACCATCAGCGATAATTGTTTTACCATATTCACGCGCCACTGCTGCAGCGTCATAAATAGCTGTAACTTGAGGAACTCCCACACCAGCGATAACACGAGTAGTACAGATTGAACCTGGTCCAATACCGACTTTAACAACGTCAACACCTGCATCATAAAGGGCACGCGCACCTTCAGCAGTAGCGATATTCCCAGCAATCAGTGTACGGTCTGGGAAATGCGCACGGATTTCAGCAATTTTACGAAGAACCCCTGCTGAGTGACCATGGGCAGTATCGATGACAATGGCATCCGCCCCTGCTTCAAAGAGGGCTTCAGCACGTTCAAATGTATCAGAAGTGACACCTACCGCACCAGCGACTAGAAGACGACCGAATTCATCTTTTGCAGCATTTGGAAATTCGATTACTTTTTCAATATCTTTAATGGTGATTAAACCAGATAGACGTCCTTCCTCATCAACTAGAGGTAATTTCTCAATACGGTGTTCTTGAAGAATACTCTCTGCAGTTTTTAAGTCTGTACCAACCGGAGCAGTAACTAGGTTTTCACTAGTCATGTGTTTTGAAATTGGTTGATTGTAGTCAGAAATGAAACGCAGATCTCGGTTGGTCAAAATACCAATTAACTTACGGTTTTCAAGAGTTTCAACCACTGGGACACCACTGATACGGTAACGGCCCATGAGTTCATCTGCTTCAGCGATGGTATGTTCCGGAGTCAAGAAGAATGGATCAATGATAACACCATTTTCAGAACGTTTTACCTTTCGAACTTCATCTGCCTGTTGTTCGATAGACATATTTTTATGGATAACTCCAAGTCCACCTGCACGCGCGATTGCAATGGCCATTTGGCTTTCTGTTACAGTGTCCATTGCAGCTGTAATAATTGGGATATTTAAAGTCAAATTATCTGCCAATTTTGTTGTTAAATCCGCATCATTAGGCAACACATGACTCTCTGCTGGAATTAGCAATACATCATCAAAGGTAAAACCTTTTTTCAAAAATTTAGTGTCCCAATTAGACATTGAAGTTTCCTCTTTTCTTTCTTTATTGAGCTAAACGCTTTTTGTATTGTATCTATCATACCATTCTATGAAAATTTGTCAATTAAATTTATAAGAGAATAAATAAAAAACTATCCCTCTTATTTTAAAGAAGAAATAGTTTTATAGTTCATATTTTATCCATTAATGAAAGTAATTTAACCCCATTGCTGATTTAACTTCCGATAAGGTTTGACCAGCAACTTCTCGAGCTTTTTCACTACCTTTTTGAAGCATATTATAAACCTCACCCATATCTTTAGCATATTCTAGGCGACGTTCACGGATTGGACCAAGTTCACGTTCTAGGATTTCAAGTAGGTAGCGTTTGGTCTTAACATCACCAAGACCTCCACGTTGATAATGTTCCTTCATTTCAGCAATTTCTTGAGCATCCTCTGGTCGACCGAATACATCCAAGTAATGGAAAACCATATTTCCTTCAATCTTACCTGGATCCTCAACACGAATATGGTCTGGATCTGTATACATACTCATTACTTTTTTACGCAAAGTATCCGCATCATCAGCTAGGTAAATACCATTATTGAGTGATTTCGACATTTTCGCATTGCCATCAAGTCCTGGTAAACGTCCTGCTCCTTCATGCTCAGGATAAATTCCTTCTGGTTCTACTAAAACATCACAGTTATAGGCATGGTTGAAAGAACGCACAATTTCACGTGTTTGTTCAATCATCGGCTTTTGATCATTCCCTACTGGAACTAAGTTCGCCTTAAATGCTGTAATATCTGCTGCTTGCGAGATTGGATAAACTAAAAATCCAGTTGGAATACTTTCTCCAAAGCCTTTTTGAGCAATTTCAGTCTTTACGGTTGGATTTCGTTCCAAACGAGCTAATGAAACTAGGTTCATATAGTACATAGACAGCTCTGCCAATTCTGGAATCTGACTTTGAATGAAAATCGTTGCTTTATTAGGATCTAATCCCACTGCAAGATAGTCCAAGGCAACATTCCCAATAGACTCTACAATAGTTTGTGGATCTTTTGCATGGTCTGTTAGTGCTTGCTGGTCAGCTAAAAAAACAAACATGTCATATTTATTTTCTTCTTGTAGTAAGACACGATTTTTCAAGCTACCAACGTAGTGCCCAATATGTAATTTCCCCGTTGGACGATCTCCTGTTAAAATAATGGGTTTACTCATAATATTCTCCTTTGATATGGTCCTTTCAATTATAGCATTTTTTTGATAAAAAGACAGATAATTTTTTCAATCAAACAATAGTTTTCTAGCCATATATCCGTAAAGAAACTGTCAACTTACTTTACAAAAAATTGACAAATAAAAATTTGAATATTTACTAATTTTCTAGTAGAATTAGAGTATTACATATAATAGGAGAAAAACATTGCTAACAGTATCTGATGTTTCACTACGTTTTAGTGATCGCAAACTTTTTGATGATGTCAACATTAAATTTACAGAAGGAAACACCTATGGTTTGATTGGTGCTAATGGTGCCGGAAAATCAACCTTTTTGAAAATTTTAGCTGGTGATATTGAACCAACAACTGGTCATGTCTCTCTAGGACCAGACGAACGTCTTTCAGTTCTTCGTCAAAATCATTTTGACTATGAGGACGAACGTGTTATTGATGTTGTCATCATGGGAAATGAAAAACTTTACAACATCATGAAAGAAAAAGACGCCATTTATATGAAGGAAGATTTTTCAGACGAAGATGGTGTTCGTGCTGCTGAACTTGAAGGAGAATTTGCTGAACTAGGTGGTTGGGAAGCTGAGAGTGAAGCTTCACAACTTTTACAAAATTTGAATATCCCAGAGGATCTTCATTACCAAAATATGAGCGAACTTGCAAACGGGGACAAAGTGAAAGTCCTCCTAGCAAAAGCTCTCTTTGGTAAACCAGACGTCCTTCTTTTGGACGAGCCGACCAACGGTCTTGATATTCAATCTATTACTTGGTTAGAAGATTTCTTAATTGACTTTGATAACACAGTTATTGTCGTATCCCACGACCGTCACTTCTTGAACAAAGTATGTACACACATGGCTGACCTTGACTTTGGAAAAATCAAACTCTATGTCGGAAACTACGACTTCTGGAAGGAGTCTTCTGAGCTTGCTGCTAAATTGCTAGCAGACCGTAATGCTAAAGCAGAAGAAAAAATCAAACAACTTCAAGAATTCGTTGCTCGTTTCTCTGCCAATGCTTCTAAATCAAGACAAGCAACTTCACGTAAAAAAATGCTTGATAAGATTGAGCTAGAGGAAATTGTCCCTTCTAGTCGTAAATACCCATTCATCAGCTTTAAAGCTGAACGTGAAATTGGGAACGACCTCTTGACAGTAGAAAATCTATCTGTAAAGATTGACGGTGAAACTATTCTTGACAACATCAGCTTCATCTTGCGTCCAGGTGACAAGACAGCTCTTATCGGACAAAACGACATCCAAACAACTGCCTTGATTCGTGCCATTATGGGTGAAATTGACTATGAAGGAACTGTCAAGTGGGGAGTTACAACTAGTCGCTCTTATTTGCCAAAAGACAATTCAGCTGATTTTGCTGGCAGTGAATCTATCCTTGACTGGCTCCGTCAATTCGCAAGTAAAGAAGAAGATGACAATACCTTCCTTCGTGGATTCCTCGGACGCATGCTCTTTTCTGGAGACGAGGTTAACAAGCCTGTAAACGTCTTGTCAGGGGGAGAAAAGGTGCGCGTGATGCTTTCAAAACTCATGCTTTTGAAATCAAACGTTCTTGTACTTGACGATCCTACAAATCACTTGGATTTGGAATCTATTTCAAGCTTGAACGATGGATTGAAAAACTTCAAAGAATCTATCATCTTTGCCAGTCACGACCATGAGTTTATTCAAACTTTGGCTAACCATATCATTGTCTTATCTAAAAACGGTGTCATCGATCGTATTGATGAAACCTATGATGAATTCTTAGAAAATGCTGAAGTGCAAGCAAAAGTAAAAGAACTTTGGAAAGATTAAGTATAACTTTAAAAAACTCAGTTGGATTAACCAACTGAGTTTTTTTTTAAAATTAGTTACTTGTAATTTGTTCATTTACAGTTCTGTCAAATTGTTTTCTTTTAAAATATTCATTGTTTCACGTGAAACTTTTTTAATCTTCATCCATTTTTTTAGGTTGATAAGCTAACATGCCTAATCCTATGAATAAAACCAAAGTTACGAGAAGGAAAATTACCTGATGATGAATATTTCCTGTCATAGAAATGGTTTGTCTCAATCCTGAAACTGAATAACTCATTGGTAACCAAGGATTAACAGCTTTAAAGAAATCATTTGTCAAAGCAAGTGGATATGTTCCTGCACTCGAAGCTAATTGTAATAATAGCAATATTAGAGAGAAGAAAGCACCCAAACGACTATTCCATGTTGTTAATGCAGTTACCATAGACATAAATGTTAAGCTTGCGATAATAATTAAGAATAAAGTTCTCATTTCATGATTTGCTGTTAGACCAATAAGATGAACTCCACCAAATACTAACACAGCTGCTAACACAGCGATAACTCCATTTATCTCAAAGCGAGATTTGAACCAAGCCCAGCGAGTTTCAGGATGACGACCTGAAGGTAATTTAGCAAAAATCATATTTGTTGATAATGCAGCGACAAAGAGAGCGACTGATATCATATAAGGAGCCATAGCAATCCCATTTACAGGAACTTGATCATTATCTTTTTTTGAAAGACTCAAAGGCTCAGATAATATTTCTGCATTATTAGACTCTGTTGATGCTGATTTTAGTTGATTGCTAGCACTTCTTAAGCCTTGTCCTAGGTCAGTAGTTCCTACTTGTAAACTTCCAATACCAGCAGTTAAAGTTGCTCCACCTTCAGCTAATTTTCCAGCACCATCTGCAATTTTTGCTGCTCCATTTCCTAACTGAGAGCTAGCTGAAAGCAATTGACTTGATTTATCTGTTAATTGACTTGAACCAAGCTGTATTTTATCAAGTCCTGCAATTAATTCCGGACTCTTGCTATTTAATTGGTTAGAACCAGATGATAGTTTTTCAATACCTGTTACTAATTCTGGTGTTTTCCCAGCTAGAGTATCCAAACCAGTTGTCAATTTTGAAGAGTTTTCTGTCAACTTGGTTGAGCCAGAAACCAATTGATCCAAACTTGTTGTTAAAGTTGTATTCTTTTCACTTAGTTGATTTACACCTAAAGAAATAGTATCCAATCCTTTAGTATACGCATTAACTCCATTTTCAATTGATTGACTTCCGGGAACTAACTGATTATCTACAGCATTTTGCAACTGTGTAAATCCACTTGACATAGATGTCAAGGAACTAGACGCTATAGGTAAAAGTTGATTTGCTTTAGTCTGTAAAGTAGAAAGATTAGAGATTGGTTGGTTTATACTTCCTAAATTTTCTTTTAAATCTCCTGCCGTCGTTAAAATTGCTTTTGCTGACTCTATCGTAGAATTAGAATTATTTGAAACAGCTTCAGTCAGTTCTTTTTTCTGAGTATCAGTAAGAGACTGATAAGTTGCTGTTGCTTGAAGATTGGTAAGAATTTTTTCTTGCTCTATTTGACTATTAGTCACAATAGTTTGAGCGAGAGTAGTTATAGTTGTTAAGTCATTAGATATTGTATTTTTAAGATCAGTATTATCTGAAACTGTAACTGATTGGAGAGCCTTATTCAACTCATCTAAACTGCTTGCTAATTGAGTGATTTCCTCTTTTTGTTGAGATGAAGTATTCAATTGAGTCGAAATTTCTTTAATCCCTTTATTTAATTGGGCGATACCGTCTCTCAATGTATCTGATTGACTTGAAAGTTGTTTTGTACCAACAGATAATTTGTCCACTCCACTTGTATAGGCATTGACACCAACCGAAAATTGACTGAGACCTGAATTGAGTTGTGAAACTCCACCAGCATATGACTTCATCCCTGTATTTAACTGGTTGATACCTGTTACTAATTCAGGAGTCTTGGAAGATAATTGATTAAGTCCAGTGTCAACCTGTGAAACTGCACTTGTATAGTTCTGTAAACCATCATTAAATGTTCCTAAGCCACTATTCAGTTGCTTTACTCCTGTGACATATGTTGTCAACCCTCTTGTAAATTGTTCACTTCCATCAGAAAAAGTTAAACTTGAGTTAGCTAAAGTATTAAGATTTGAAGACAATGTTTGACTTCCTACAGCCAATTGACCAGCTCCGTTGGCTAATTGTTCACTTCCATCTGCAGCTTTGGTTAAACCGGATTTTAAATCACCCATCTTTTGAAATAAAGCTTTCGTGTAAGTCTCAGTTACACTGGCAGAAACATTTTGTTTTAACTGTGTCATAGCAGAATCGCTCATCTTACTTGCAATGAAGCTATGTCCACTAGAAGTTTGATAGTCAATG
Organism: Streptococcus sp. CF8_St5-17; assembly: GCF_024295665.1. NCBI lineage: Bacteria > Bacillati > Bacillota > Bacilli > Lactobacillales > Streptococcaceae > Streptococcus > Streptococcus sp. CF8_St5-17. The sequence goes on along the minus strand of NZ_JANCOU010000011.1, from coordinate 20,949 downwards.
TTCATTTGTTCTGGGTGATCTGTTAAAATAGAAGCAGCCTTTTCAGACAAGTCGCTTGGCAAAGTGACTACCATATAGTAGTCACCGTCTTCTAGACCCTTCTTACCTTCTTCTTCATTGACAAAATGAAAATCTAATGATTTATTTTCCTTTAAATTAGACACCATGTCTTTTCCGATAGCCATCGTATTTCCATTGTAAGTCGCTTCTTTATCATTATTAACGACCGCTACAGGCAACTCAGATAATTGGCCATATGGATCCCACATAGATGATAAAAATATGATGTTGTATAAAGCTGGAATGAGAGAAATCCCTATCATTACAATGATAAAGGTTGGTTTTTTAAATATTGCTTTCCATTCTTTAAACATATTGTCTCCTTTTTTACACATATTGTCTAAAATTTTGATATAATAGATTATACATTAAAAAATCTAAATTACAAGGTAAAAATTAAATTTTTAGACACTACGTCTATTTTTGTTCACAAGGAGGAACTATGACAGAGAGTAACAAACGCTTAAAAACAAAACGTACTATCGAGAATGCTATGGTTCAATTATTAATGGAACAACCATTTGATCAAATTTCTACTGTTAAGCTAGCTGAGAAAGCCGGAATTAGTCGCTCTAGCTTTTATACACATTACAAAGATAAGTATGATATGATTGAACATTACCAAAGTAAGCTTTTTCATACCTTTGAGTATATTTTCCAAAAACACGCAAATCATAAAAGAGATGCTATTCTAGAAGTGTTTGAATACTTAGAGTCTGAACCTTTATTAGCTGCTCTTCTATCTGAAAATGGTACAAAAGAGATACAAAACTTCCTGAGAAATAAACTTCATATCATGCTTAGCACTGACCTCCAGAAACGCTTTATGCAATTAAATTTAAACGACATTGAGTTAGAATATAGTAGCATCTATCTAACCAATGCACTATTTGGTGTATGCCAAACTTGGATTGCTCATGGAAAAAAAGAAAGTCCGCAAGAAATGACAGACTTTCTTATGAAAATGTTAGGAGATTCAAATTAGCAACAAAAAAAGAACACCAATGGTGTTCTTTTTTTGTTTGACTCCGCCAGTAGGACTCGAACCTACGACATCATGATTAACAGTCATGCGCTACTACCAACTGAGCTATGGCGGATAATATAGTCCGTACGGGATTCGAACCCGTGTTACCGCCGTGAAAAGGCGGTGTCTTAACCCCTTGACCAACGGACCATCTATCTGTAGCAGATATAACCATTATATCAATTTCTTACTAATTGTCAATCACTTTTTAGATTTTTTCTCCAGAATATCTCTTAATTTCCGAACCTTGAGACGGGTAATCGGGCAGCGATGTTCCTCATAAAAAACCACTTCTAAATTTTTTCGATCAATTTCCCTAATATTTCCTACATTAACAAGAAATGATTTATGAGCAGAATAAAATCTTTGAGTATCTTTATCTTTTTCTTGAATATCCGCCATAGTCCCATAAAATTCTTTGGCAAAATTCTTACCAATAATCCTTAACTTATGAGATACTCCTGTTGTTTCAATATATAAAATATCATGGTAGGGAATTTTTAAATCATTTCCTTTGTAGTTATAGTCAAAATAATCCACAACATCTTTATTTTCAAGCAGCATACTTTTGGTATATAAGATACTCTGTTCGATACGTTTTTTAAATAATTCATCATTGATATCTTTATCAACAAAATCCAAGGCTGATACTTGATATTTGTAAGTTAAGGTAGCAAATTCTGATCTACTAGTGATAAATACGATAATTGCATAGGGATTGTGGCGACGAATAAACTGTGCTACCTCAAATCCTTTTTTCTCAACTCCATGAATATCAATATCTAGAAAATAAAGCTGGTTTACTTCATCATTTTCGATATATTCCTTAAACTCTCGTTCTTTACCTGTTGTTTTATAAGAAATAGGAATATTCAATTCCTTTGAAATTTCATCCAAGGTTCTTTCTAATCTGACTTGATGTTGAATAACATCTTCTAAAATTAATACTTTCATTCAAACTCTCTCTTAAATCTAATAATCTGTCTAAACGTACTATCTTCCATCTCTGTCTCTAAAATGATATTTTCATACTTATCCAAAATCTCTTTGACATTATTAAGGCCAATTCCTCTATTTCTACCTTTAGTAGAAAAACCTAGTTCAAACAAGTCTTCTGAAGGTGTCATAGTAATTCTACACGAATTTTGAATCACGATAACTGTTTCTAAATCCATCTTAATCACTGCAACTTCCATTTGTTTTAAATAACTTTCTGCAGCACCCTCAACAGCATTATTTAACAAAACACTCATAATACGAACAAGATCGAGTAAATCGATTGACAATCTTGTGATAATATCCTTTACTTCTAATGTAAACTCTACGTCATTATTTCTGGCATATACAATAGATTGAGCAATCAAACTTCGTAAAGCTGAATCTTCTATATTGTTTAAATCAAAGTATGTATACTTATCTGAACGTAATTTTTGATTAGCTTTGACTAGAACTTCATTGTAAACCCTGTAAATTTCCTGTAAATCTCCACTATCAATCGCCATTTGCATACTAACAAGCATACCTGCATAATCATGACGAAAACCACGGATTTCATTGTACAAACCAACAATTTCATCTGTATATGTCTGTAAATGTTCTTGTTCAAATTTTTTCTGTTTTAGGGCAATTTCTTTTTCAACTCGCACCTTATGAGAATTCATAGCGAAGAATATTAGTAGTAAACAGATAAAGACAATTGTTGCTAAAATACTACTGAAATTATTAAAATGAGCATGAATACCCACCATATCTGAAATGAATAATAGAACTTGTAAAGTAAAGAAAATTAAAATGACCTTTTTGAAAAATGGATAAAGGTAATTTTTATCAAAATAAGTAAGTTCAAGATGAAAATAAGTAATAATTTTTTTAGTGATAAAATACGTCAGCATCAAAACCACTACAAAAAATAAATCTTCATATTTTATTAAGAAAGAATCACCTGTTATAGAGGATATGATTACTGCTATAAATGTATGAGTACTTTGATATAATAAAGACAATAATAAACTAATAAAAATAGCTTTGAACTTATTATATTTTTTAAATCCTATTAAATAAGCAAAGATAATACAGGTAAATGAAATTTTTTCCATTCCTAATCCATGTAAAGAAGTTAAATAGAATAAAATTTCAACAATAGACTGTAATATAAATACCCAAGAAATAAACAGATATCTTTCTTTTTTTATTGCCTTACAAATGAGTTCATAGCTATTTGTTAGAATAAGAATATGAAGAATAACTATGAGTATTTTCAATAAATCCATTATATCTCCCTATAATGTTTTCTCTTTTTCTTTATAAATAAACTTACAAGCCTATTATACAAAACGGAGTCTGTTTTAAAACATTTCATTCTCAACTGCACATTTTTGTACCTGAACTGTCAATTTTTACAAAAAACGCTGGGTTTCCCCAGCGTTAAATCTAGTATATGATCCCAGCAGGATTCGAACCTGCGACCGTTCGCTTAGAAGGCGAATGCTCTATCCAGCTGAGCTATGAGACCTAACTAGTTTATCTTATCAAAATAATCGAGAATAGTCAATCCTATTTATGATAGGGAGAACCTTGTTGGATGGTAAAGGCTCGGTATATCTGTTCTACAAGAACTAGACGCATTAATTGATGTGGAAGAGTCAGTCTACCAAAACTAAGGGATAGATTCGCTCGATTTTTTACTTGAGGAGAAAGACCCAGACTCCCACCAATCACAAAGGTTAAGGTTGAATAACCATTAATAGAAGCTTGTTCTAGTTGTTTACTGAATTCTTCAGAAGACAAGGTTTTCTCTTCAATAGCTAAAACGACAACAAATTCTCTATCCCCAATTTTGGAAAGAATTCGATTTCCCTCTAAATCTAAGATTTTTTCATTTTCTGAATCGCTGGCACGATCTGGTGTCTTTTCATCAGCTAATTCAATCATTTCTACGGCAGCAAATCGTGATATTCTTTTAGAATATTCTGCAATTCCATCTTTGAGATACTTTTCTTTTAGTTTTCCAACTGTTACAATTTTTATTTTCATGCTTCTATTTTATCATAATCGCATTCTATTCACATCTTATTCACAAATGAAAAAGGTTAAAAAACACAATAAATTCACAAGTTTTAATCAGTTATCCACAGATTGTTAAAAACTTAAACTTTTTTAAGCTAGGATTAAGTTAATAATTTTATACTTTCACTAATAAATCAAATTTGGAGGATTCTATGAAAAACTTTAACAAGTTTTCAAAAACAATTGGACAACTTTTACTAGTTATTCTTATTAGCTTTTTTAGTGGTCTATTAGGAAGTTTGGCTGTTCTTCAATTCAACCAAAAGCAAGGAAGGGGAGAACAAAATAGTGCAGCGATCACTCAGACTGCTTCGAAAAATGAAAATTCTACCACACAGGCTGTAGATAAAGTTAAAGATGCTGTTGTATCTGTCATTACTTACTCATCAAACTCTCAAAATAGTTTACTCGGATCTGATGAAACTGATACAGATACCAATTCTGAACAAGTATACAGCGAAGGTTCTGGTGTCATTTATAAAAAGGAAGGGGATACTGCTTACCTTGTAACCAATACTCACGTTATTAATGGTGCTAAAAAAGTTGATATTCGTTTAGCAGATGGCACAAAAGTCCCTGGTGAAATTGTGGGTTCTGATACTTATTCAGATATTGCCGTTGTAAAAATTGCTGCAGATAAAGTCACAACAGTAGCCGAATTTGGTGATTCTAGTCAATTAACAGTTGGAGAAACAGCTATTGCAATCGGAAGTCCTCTAGGTTCTGAATATGCCAATACTGTGACACAGGGGATTGTATCAAGTTTAAATAGAAATGTATCTCTAAAATCTGAAGACGGACAAGCTATCTCAACCAATGCTATCCAAACAGATACAGCTATTAACCCTGGGAACTCAGGTGGTCCTTTGATTAATATCCAAGGCCAAGTTATCGGTATTACATCAAGTAAGATTGCCTCTAATGGTGGAACATCTGTCGAAGGTCTTGGTTTTGCCATTCCTGCAAACGATGTAATCAATATTATTAAGCAGTTGGAAAAAGATGGAAAAGTAACTCGACCTGCTCTTGGAATCCACATGGTTAACTTATCAAATCTTAGTACAACTGATCTTCAAAAACTAAAACTTCCTGGAAATGTTACTTCTGGTGTAGCTGTTCGTTCTGTTCAAAAAAATATGCCTGCAAATGGACATTTACAACAATATGATGTCATCACAAAAGTAGATGATACCAAGATTTCATCTACAACTGAATTGCAAAATGCTCTATATAGTCACTCTATTGGAGATGAAATGACTGTAACTTATTACCGTAATGGTAAAGAAGAAAAAACTACAATCAAACTAGATAAGAGTACAAGTGATTTAAATTAATAGTTTACATATTTGTAAACCTACTTTACAGAATATCAAAGATGTGATACTGTAGAAATATGGAAGAACTCAAACTCATTCGTATCAGTGATATTCAAAAAAATCCCTATCAACCTCGTAAAGAATTTTCAAAAGAAAAAATTCAAGAACTTGCCCAATCTATTAAAGAAAATGGTTTAATTCAACCTATTATTGTCCGTCAATCTCCAGTTATCGGATATGAAATCCTAGCTGGAGAAAGACGGTATCGGGCATCAATAGCAGCTGGGCTAACAGAAGTTCCGGTAATCATCAAAAAACTATCTGATCAAGATATGATGATTCACTCAATCATTGAAAATTTGCAGCGGGAAGACTTAAATCCGATTGAGGAAGCAAAAGCTTATCAATCTTTAATTGATAAAGGGTATACTCATGCAGAAATTGCTGACAAAATGGGGAAATCACGTCCCTATATTACCAATCTTGTTCGCTTACTAACACTTCCCAATTTTATTCTAATGGAAGTAGAGAAAGGAAAATTATCTCAAGCACATGCTAGGCTTCTAATTCAACTACCTGTGAAAGAACAAAAAAATTTACTCAATCGCATTCAGAAAGAGGATTTATCAGTTCGGCAGGTGGAACATCTACTTAAAGAAGAAAAAAATAAGAAGAAAAGCAAAGAAAAAGATCACTTTATCAAAGAAGAAGAAGAAAATTTGAAAAAATTGTTGGGATTAGATGTCCAAATCGTCCTTCAAAAAAAAGAGGCAGGAAAAATAACTATCTCTTTTCATAATCAAGAAGAATACCAACGTTTTATTAACAGCCTAAGATAAGGCTGTTATTTTATTTTTCTCAACTCACATAATTATCCACTGGATTAGTATAGAAAAAGTCGATTAAATCAAAAATAAGATAATTTATCCACAACTTGTGGATAAATCTTTTAAACATTGTGGATTGTTTTTCACAAGTTGTGGAAAAATTGCTTGCTATGTGATAAAATAGTGTTTAAGATTACACCATTTAGAAAAGGAGGAGTTTGTTGTTGAAAGAAAAACAATTTTGGAATCAGATTTTAGAATTAGCTAAAGAGAGATTGACACGATCAATGTTTGATTTCTATGCAACACCTGCTGAATTAATAAAGGTCGAGGGAAATGTAGCTACCATATTTTTACCAAGATCTGAAATGGAAATGGTTTGGAGTACAAAACTCAATGATATTATTGTAGCTGTCGGTTTCCAAATCTATGACACTGAAATTAAAGCACAATATGTATTGACTAAGGAAAATTCTGACTCCTCCGATACAACAACTGTTGAAAATTCTAATCATCAACAAGAACAAACTATAAAATCTATCCCTTACTCAGAAACAGGATTAAGAGATATTTATACTTTTGATAATTTCATCCAAGGAGATGGAAATATTTGGGCCAAGTCTGCTGCTTTAGCCGTCTCGGAAGATCCTGGGCTAACTTATAATCCTCTGTTTATATATGGAGGACCTGGTTTAGGAAAAACTCACTTACTCAATGCTTTGGGGAATGAAATTCTTAAAAAAAATCCTAATGCGCGTGTAAAATATATTCCTGCTGAAAGTTTTATTAATGAATTTTTAGATCATTTAAGACTCAATGATATGGATAATTTTAAAAAAACCTATCGAAGTCTAGATCTCCTTCTTATTGATGACATTCAATCTCTTAGTGGAAATAAAGTACAAACTCAGGATGAATTTTTCAATACATTTAACAAACTTCACAGTAATAATAAACAGATCGTTTTAACGAGTGACCGTAGGCCAGAACAACTAGAAAACCTACCTGAACGACTTGTCACGCGCTTCTCATGGGGATTAACAACGGATATTACTCCACCTGATTTTGAAACTCGTATCGCTATCCTAAATAGTAAAACAGAGGATTTAGATTATCATTTTCAACCTGACACAATCGAATATTTGGCTGGCCAGTTTGATTCAAATGTACGTGAATTAGAAGGTGCGCTCAAAGATATTAGTCTCATGGCTAAAGTCAAACAAATCAACACTATAACTGTGGATATTGCATCTGAGGCTATACGTGCTAGAAAACAAAGCGTCAGCACCATGATTGTCATTCCGATTGAAAAAATCCAAGAGGAAGTCGGAAAATTTTATGATGTGAGCGTTAAGGAGATGAAGGGAACTAGACGTGTTCAGAATATTGTTCTAGCTCGCCAAGTTGCTATGTACCTAGCTAGAGAATTAACTGATAACAGTCTTCCAAAAATCGGAAAAGAATTTGGTGGTAAAGATCATACAACCGTCATTCATGCTCATGCAAAAATCAAATCTATGATTGAAACTGATGATAAATTACGTATAGAAATCGAAACCATCAAAAAGAAAATCAAATAACTTGTGGATAAGTGTTTAAAATTTTACTGATTTATTAACAAATTTTAAACAAGTATAACTTCTTGATTTTTCTAAACTAAACTTGGTTTTCCACAGATTTCACACAGCCTACTATTACTATTAACCTTCTAATAATAAAAATAAATAAAGGAGATTCCATGATTCATTTTTCTATTAATAAAAATTTATTCCTGCAATCATTAAATATTACTAAACGTGCTATTAGTTCAAAAAATGCTATTCCTGTTTTATCAACTATTAAAATTGATGTGACTAACGAAGGAATTACATTAATTGGATCAAATGGTCAAATTTCAATTGAGAATTTCATTTCTCAAAAAGATGAAAATGCAGGTCTTCTGATTAACTCTTTAGGTTCTATCCTTCTAGAAGCTTCATTCTTTATCAATGTTGTTTCTAGTCTTCCAGATGTGACTCTTGATTTTAAAGAAATTGAACAACACCAAATTGTATTAACAAGTGGGAAATCAGAGATTACCCTTAAAGGTAAAGACAGCGAGCAGTATCCACGTATCCAGGAAATTGCAGCAAGTAATCCTTTAGTTCTTGAAACAAAGCTTCTTAAAAAGATTATCAACGAAACTGCCTTTGCAGCTAGTGTTCAAGAAAGTCGTCCAATCTTGACTGGTGTACATTTTGTCCTAAGTAATCATCAAGAATTAAAAACAGTTGCGACAGATTCTCACCGTCTCAGTCAGAAGAAATTGACACTTGAGAAAAATAGTGATAATTTCGACGTTGTTATCCCTAGTCGCTCTCTACGCGAATTTTCAGCTGTTTTTACAGACGATATCGAAACAGTAGAGATTTTCTTCGCAAACAACCAAATTCTCTTTAGAAGCGAAAATATTAGCTTCTACACACGTCTCTTAGAAGGTAATTATCCTGATACAGATCGCCTAATTCCAACAGATTTTAATACGACAGTGACTTTTGATGTTGTGAATCTACGTCAATCTATGGAACGTGCACGTCTCCTATCAAGTGCAACTCAAAACGGTACTGTAAAATTAGAAATCAAACAAGGAGTGGTTACAGCCCATGTAAATTCTCCAGAAGTTGGTAAAGTAGACGAAGAAATTGATACAATTGCTGTATCTGGCGAAGACTTGACTATTAGCTTTAACCCAACTTACTTGATTGAAGCACTAAAAGCCTTGAATAGTGAAAAGGTAACAATCAGCTTCATTTCAGCAATTCGTCCATTTACCTTGGTACCAGCTGATACAGATGAAGATTTCATGCAGCTGATTACACCAGTTCGTACAAATTAATGGAAAGAGGTTGAGCCTAGCTCACCTCTTTTATGATATAATCAGAAATATGAAAAGGAGAGTAGTATGTATCAAGTTGGAAATTTTGTTGAAATGAAAAAACCACATGCTTGTACAATCAAATCTACAGGCAAAAAAGCAAATCGTTGGGAAATTACTCGTTTAGGTGCAGATATTAAAATTAAATGCAGTAATTGTGATCATGTAGTCATGATGAGTCGCTATGATTTTGAAAGAAAAATGAACAAAATTATCGACTAGAAACACTGAATTGGAGAGTTAGCAAGTTTTCCCTTTTTGTGTTATAATATTGAAGATTGAAATGTGAACGGAGAATGAGAAACTATGGCTTTAACAGCAGGTATCGTGGGTTTGCCAAACGTTGGTAAATCAACCCTATTTAACGCAATTACAAAAGCAGGAGCAGAGGCTGCAAACTATCCATTTGCAACCATTGATCCAAACGTTGGGATGGTAGAAGTTCCAGATGAACGCCTCCAAAAATTAACTGAAATGATCACTCCTAAGAAGACAGTTCCAACAACCTTTGAATTTACAGATATTGCAGGGATTGTAAAAGGTGCGTCAAAAGGTGAAGGTCTTGGTAATAAATTCTTGGCCAATATCCGTGAAGTTGATGCCATTGTCCATGTGGTTCGTGCCTTTGATGATGAAAATGTCATGCGTGAACAAGGTCGTGAAGATGCTTTTGTTGATCCACTAGCAGACATTGATACCATTAACCTAGAATTGATTCTTGCTGACCTAGAATCTGTCAATAAACGCTATGCGCGTGTTGAAAAGATGGCACGTACGCAAAAAGATAAGGAATCAGTTGCAGAATTTAACGTTCTCCAAAAGATTAAACCAGTTCTTGAAGACGGTAAGTCAGCACGTACCATTGAATTTACAGATGAAGAGCAAAAAGTAGTCAAAGGACTCTTCCTTTTGACTACTAAACCAGTTCTTTATGTAGCAAATGTGGATGAGGATGTTGTTGGAGACCCAGAATCTATTGATTATGTGAAGCAAATTCGTGAATTCGCAGAAACAGAAAATGCAGAGGTAGTGGTGATTTCTGCGCGTGCTGAAGAAGAAATTTCTGAATTAGACGATGAAGATAAAAAAGAGTTTCTTGAAGCTATTGGTTTGACAGAATCAGGTGTGGATAAGTTGACTCGTGCAGCTTACCATCTACTTGGACTTGGAACTTACTTCACAGCTGGTGAAAAAGAGGTTCGTGCTTGGACCTTTAAACGTGGTATGAAAGCTCCACAAGCAGCTGGTATCATCCACTCTGACTTCGAAAAAGGTTTTATTCGTGCAGTAACTATGTCTTATGATGATTTGATTAAATACGGATCTGAAAAGGCTGTAAAAGAAGCTGGACGTTTGCGTGAAGAAGGAAAAGAATATGTCGTTCAAGATGGCGATATCATGGAATTCCGCTTTAACGTATAATCAACATTTTTAATAGTGTCAATTAGGTTGGAAAAAAATTCCAACCCTTTTGGGTTTTGAAAGGAAATTTTAATGACAAAATTACTTGTAGGATTGGGAAATCCAGGGGATAAATATTTTGAGACAAAGCATAATGTTGGTTTTATGTTGATTGACCAACTAGCAAAAAAACAGAATGTATCCTTTACACACGATAAAATATTCCAAGCTGAATTAGCTTCATTTTTCCTTAATGGTGAAAAAATTTATCTAGTGAAACCAACAACTTTTATGAATGAAAGTGGGAAAGCAGTTCATGCTTTATTAACCTACTATGGTTTAGATATTAAAGATTTACTGATTATTTACGATGATCTTGACATGGAAGTAGGAAAAATTCGTCTTCGCGCTAAAGGATCAGCTGGCGGTCATAATGGTATCAAGTCAATTATCCAACATATTGGTACACAGGTTTTTAATCGTGTAAAGATTGGTATAGGTAGACCTAAAAAAGGAATGTCTGTTGTTCACCACGTTTTGAGTAAATTTGACAAGGATGACTATATAGGTATTTTACAGTCTATTGACAAGGTTGACGATGCTGTAAATTATTATTTACAAGAGAAAAACTTTGAAAAAACAATGCAGAAATACAATGGGTAAGGGAATGTCATTAATCGAATTCTTTTTAGAGAATAATCATATACAATCATGGAATGGGCATTTATCTCTCAAACAAAGACAATTACTACTTGGTTTATCAGGATCAGCAAAATCCTTAGCTATTGCAAGTAGTGCTAAAAATCAGGACAAGATTTTAGTGATGACATCTACTTATGGAGAAGCTGAGCGTCTAGTAAATGATTTAATTTCTATCCTGGGTACTGATATGGTTTATCCATTTTTAGTAGATGATTCACCAATGGTAGAATTTTTAGTATCGTCACAAGAAAAGATTTTTTCTCGCGTTGAAGCCTTACGTTTTCTAAGAGATAAATCTCAAAAAGGAATATTAGTTTGTAACATGGCAGCTAGTCGTATATTCTTGCCTGATCCTAAGATTTTCGATGATAGTGTTTTAAAACTGCAAGTCGGACAAGAGTGTGAACAAAGAGAATTAAAAAATAAGTTAACTGCACTTGGTTATAAGAAAGTTACACAAGTTCAGAGTCAAGGTGAATTTAGTCTTCGAGGGGATATTTTAGATATCTTTGAAACATCACAAATTTCTCCTTACCGAATTGAATTTTTCGGTGATGAAATAGATGGGATTAGAGAATTTGATGCAGAGACACAATTATCAAAGGAAAGTCGCCCTGAAATTTCTATATATCCCGCTAGTGATATTTTACTAACTGCTGAAGATTATCATCGTGGTCAGGAATTTTTAGAAAAAGAGATTGACAAGACATTGTCACCAACTGTAAAGTCTTACCTAGAAGAAGTTTTTAGTTGCACGAAAGAGCAAGTTTTTCATGCAGATATTCGAAAGTTTTTATCTGTTTTGTATAAAAAACAGTCGACCTTGATTGACTACTTGAACCAAGCGCCTATTATCTTTGATGATTTTCAAAAAATCATGGATCAGTATGATATTTTTGATAAGGAAACAGCTAGCTACTTTACAGAGGATTTACATAATAGTAAAGCTGTATCAAGTTTACAATACTTTGCAGATGTAGAAAGTCAATTTAAAAAATATTTACCAGCTAGCTTCTTTTCTAATTTTCAAAAGGGACTTGGAAATCTAAAATTTGATCATCTTTATCAATTTAATCAATATCCAATGCAAGAGTTCTTCAATCAATTTTCTTTTCTGAAAGAAGAAATTGAACGCTATAAAAAATTAAAATATACGATTGTTCTTCAGTCAAGTAGCGAGAATGAACTAAAAAAATTGTCAAGTATTTTAGAAGAATATGACATAAAAGTTGATAATATTAGTGCGAATGAATTCTGTAAAGGAACTGTCAATATTGTTGAAGGAAACCTTCGTCATGGTTTTCATTTTGTGGATGAGAATCTTGTATTCATCACTGAATATGAAATATTCAAAAAGAAGATTAAACGCAAATACAGAAGACAAAATATTAGCAATGCTGAAAGATTAAAGGATTATAGTGAACTCCAAAAAGGAGACTATGTTGTTCATCAAATTCATGGGATTGGTCAATTTTTAGGAATTGAAACGATTGAAATCAAAGGGATTCATAGAGACTACGTAAGTGTTCAATACCAAAATGGAGATCGAATTTCTATCCCTGTAGAACAAATCCAAACCTTATCTAAGTATGTTTCAAGTGACGGTAAGGCTCCAAAGTTAAACAAATTAAACGATGGACGTTTTAAAAAAGCTAAGCAAAAAGTTAAAAATCAAGTTGAAGACATCGCAGATGACTTAATTAAGTTATATGCAGAGAGGAGTCAACTTGAAGGTTTTGCATTTTCAAAAGATGATGAAGACCAAGTTGCTTTTGATGAGGCTTTCCCTTATGTTGAAACTGAGGACCAACTTCGAAGTATAGATGAAATTAAAAGGGATATGCAGACTTCTCAACCAATGGATCGACTCTTAGTTGGAGATGTTGGTTTTGGTAAGACAGAAGTTGCCATGCGAGCTGCATTTAAAGCTGTCAATGATCATAAACAGGTTGTCGTTTTAGTGCCAACAACTGTTCTTGCGCAGCAACATTACAGTAATTTCAAAGAAAGGTTTGAGCAATTTGCTGTAAACGTAGATGTTTTAAGTCGTTTTAGAAGTAAAAAAGAGCAAACTGAAACACTTAAAAAATTGAAAAAAGGCCAGGTAGATATCTTGATTGGGACCCATCGAGTTTTGTCTAAAGATGTTGAATTTGCAGATTTAGGATTGATCATCATCGATGAGGAACAACGTTTTGGTGTCAAGCATAAGGAAGCACTTAAGGAATTAAAAAAGAAGGTGGATGTCTTAACCTTGACAGCTACACCAATTCCTCGAACTCTTCATATGTCTATGCTAGGTATCCGAGATTTATCTGTCATTGAAACCCCTCCAACAAATCGATATCCTGTTCAAACCTATGTTCTTGAACAAAATGATCGTGTGATTCGTGATGCTGTGTTGAGAGAAATCGATCGTGGTGGTCAGGTTTACTATCTTTACAACAAAGTTGACACGATTGAAAAGAAGGTTTCAGAATTACAAGAACTGATTCCTGAAGCTTCTATTGGTTTTGTTCATGGTCAAATGAGTGAAATTCGTTTAGAGAATACATTACTTGATTTTATTGAAGGCGAATATGACATTTTAGTAACTACGACAATCATTGAAACAGGTGTAGATATTCCAAATGCTAATACCTTGTTTATTGAAAACGCAGATCACATGGGCTTGTCAACCTTGTATCAATTAAGAGGTCGAGTTGGTCGTAGTAATCGAATCGCTTATGCTTATCTCATGTATCGACCAGACAAATCTTTGACAGAAGTTTCAGAAAAGAGATTAGAAGCTATCAAAGGTTTTACCGAATTAGGTTCTGGTTTCAAAATTGCTATGCGTGATTTATCCATTCGTGGGGCAGGTAATCTTTTAGGAAGTTCTCAGTCTGGTTTTATAGATTCTGTTGGTTTTGAATTGTATTCTCAGTTACTAGAAGAAGCAATTGCTAAGAAAAATGGAACTGACAAGAAACGTGAAAAAGGAAATGCTGAGTTAATTCTACAAATTGATGCCTATCTTCCAGATGAGTACATATCAGATGAGCGCCATAAAATTGAAATTTACAAGAGAATTCGTCAGATTGACAATCGTGTCAACTATGAAGAATTACAGGATGAGTTGATAGACCGATTTGGAGAATATCCAGATGTAGTTGCCTATCTCTTAGAAATTGGATTAGCCAAAGCATATCTCGATAAAGTATTTGTCAATCGTGTAGAAAGAAAGAATAATAAGCTTGTCATTCAGTTTGAAAAAATATCGCAACAACTATTTTTAACCCAAGATTATTTCCAGGCTCTTTCTCAGACAAATCTGAAGGCTAATATTTCTGAGAATCAAGGTTTGATTGAAGTTGTATTTGATATCCGAAATAAAAAAGATTATGAGATTTTAGAAGGACTCTTAACCTTTGGAGAATCGTTAGCGAAGATAAAAGACTTAAAAGAGTCACATTAGGGATTACCTTTTTTCTTCTATAAAAGGGAGAAAAATGGTACAATAATAATTTGAGGTATTATAAGATGAGACTAGATAAATATTTAAAAGTATCACGAATTATTAAACGCCGTACGGTAGCTAAGGAAGTTGCAGATAAAGGGCGAATCAAGGTAAATGGAATCCTTGCTAAAAGTTCAACAGATTTAAAAATCAATGATCAAGTTGAAATTCGCTTTGGAAATAAGTTGTTACTTGTAAAGGTGCTCGAAATGAAAGATAGCACAAAAAAAGAAGATGCAGCTGGAATGTATGAAATTATCAGTGAAACAAGGGTAGAAGGCGATGTATAAAAAAATAGTCCAAATGAATAACTCTTTTATTCAAAATGAACACCAACGACGTAAATACATGATGGAAGAACGTCAAAAACGCAATCGTTTTATGGGATGGGTTTTGATTTTGATAATGTTGTTATTTATCTTGCCAACTTATAATTTAGCACAAAGTTATCAACAATTACTAACACGTCGTCAGCAATTAACGGATTTGAAAAAACAATACCAGGAATTGAGTGACGAAAAGGATAAAGAAGCTAGTTTAGCAACTAAGCTAAAAGACGAATCCTATGCAGCTAAATATTCCCGTGCAAAATATTATTATTCGAAATCATGGGAGGAAGTTTATACAATTCCGGACTTGCTTCCTAGGTAATGTAAAATGGAAAATTTATTAGATATTGTCGAAAAATTTTTAAGTCAGTCAGATGAAAAATTAGATGAGTTAGCTCAAAAGAATCATCTGTTACGACTACAAGAAGAAGAGGGGAAAAAGAATGCGTAAATTTTTAGTGATATTACTACTTCCTATTTTCCTAAAAAGCGTTCAAGTAGTAAGCACTGAGAATCCAGTTATCATTCCAAAACAAGAAGTTTATTCTTTAACTCATACTCCATATCATTTTTATTATCAAGATATTATAGAATCTCCAAAATTTTATGGTGAGACGCCAGTTTATTCTACAGAAGACCTGATTAAAGAATCAGGAAAAGTCAATGCAGAAACAAAATTATCTGTTTTAGAATGGCGATTAAATAAACAAGGACAGCCTGTGTTTAAATTGTCAAATAATCAATTTGTGATGGCTGATAAACGACTTTTATACGATAGTTCCATCGTAAACGATTTTTCTAAACGAGTATGGCTAGAACCAGGATTTGTCGTTTATAATAGTCCTTATGATCAACAAGAATTAAAGTCTACTTTAGCAGCTTATCAAGAGGTTGAAGCAGATATGTCTATTTTTGCTGAAGGTCGTGAATTCTTACATATCAAGCAAACGGGCTGGATTTCGACGGATTATATTTCCGATGATGATAATCGTATTCAGAAAGTACAAGAGTTGCTATCTGCAAATTATCAAAATGAACAGTTCTCTATTTATGTGAAACAATTGAGTACAGGTAAAGAAGCTGGGATTAACGAAGATCAGAAAATGTACGCTGCTAGTGTTATGAAATTACCTTATCTTTATTCTGTTCAGGAAAAAATCAATCAAGGTGATTACCAACTTGACACGAAATTGAAGTATGTTTCCGAAGTTAATGATTTCCCTGGTTCTTATAAACCGGAAGGAAGCGGTAGTCTCCCTAAAACAGCGGACAATAAAGAATACACTATCAAAGATTTAATCACAAAAACTGCAAAAGAATCTGACAATGTAGCTCATAATATTCTTGGTTATTATATTACGAATAAATCAGATGAAGCCTTTAAAAAAGAGATGGCTACTATCGCAGGTGAAGAGTGGGATGTGACAGATAAGTTGGCTTCAGCTAAAATGGCTGGTCAAGTTATGGAATCTATTTATAATCAGAATGGTTTTGTTTTAGAATCCCTATCACAAACATCATTTGATAATCAGAGGATTGCTAAGAATATTTCTGCTAAGGTAGCCCATAAAATTGGGGATGCAGATGAATTTAAACACGATGTAGGAATAGTCTATACAGATTCTCCTTTCATTATTTCAATCTTTTCCAAAAATTCTGATTATGATACCATTTCTAAAATTGCTAAGGATGTATATGAGGTCCTAAAATGAGAGACCGCGATTTTTTAAATCATCTTCTAGAAAAGGATTATTTCAAAGATCATTCAAGAGTTGTGCTAGCTTTGTCTGGTGGATTGGATTCGATGTTTCTCTTTCGTCTTCTTTCAACTTATCAAAAAGAACTTGGTATTGAATTGTTTTTAGCTCATGTAAATCATAAACAACGACCAGAGTCAAATCAGGAAGAAAATGAATTAAGAAAATTAGCTGAACAAGCTGGAGTTCCAATTTATGTAGCTTGTTTTACTGGAGATTTTTCAGAAACGAATGCTCGTCAATTTCGCTATAATTTTTTTAGAGAAGTGATGGAGAAAACTTCATCTACAGCTCTTGTAACAGCTCATCATGCAGATGATCAAGTTGAGACAATCTTTATGCGATTGATTAGAGGTGTTAGACTACACCATTTATCAGCTATTAAAGAAAGACAAACGTTTAATAAGGGAGAGTTAATTCGTCCTTTGTTGTCTTTTTATAAGAAGGATTTTCCTAAAATTGAGCATTTTGAAGATCCAACGAATAAAGAAAATCACTATCTTCGCAATCGTATTCGCAACCTCTATCTGCCACAGTTAGAAAAAGAAAATGTTCAGGTAAAAAAGGCATTTTTAGAGTTTGGGAAAGAAGTTTCTGATTATCAAATTGCTCTGGCTGAATTATCTCAAGCGGTTGATGTGGAAGATTTAACTCAGTTTTTATCTTTTAGTGAAGCAACGCAAGGAGTTTTACTACAACAATACCTTAGTCGTTTTGCTGATTTAAATGTAACAAGAGAACAATTTCAAGAAATTCATCATATTTTAAAAACTAAGAGTCAATATCGCCATAGTATAAAAAATGGTTATGAACTTATAAAAGAATACCAGCACTTTCAAATTGGTAAAATCAGACCAAAGTCTGATGAAAAAAGTAGTGAGTGTGTGCTAAACTATCAAAATCAAGTTTATTATGAAGGTTTTCTATTTTCATTCGGAATTCCTTTAAAAGGCGAAAATGTTCAACAAATAAATGTTTCCCGTGAAACATCATTGATTTTGAGGCATCGACAGTCAGGTGATTATTTGATAATAAATGGTCATCGAAAAAAAGTAAGGCGACTTTTTATTGATTTAAAAATTCCTGCAGAAAAACGAAAAAATGCGATTATTGTTGAGCAATTCGGAAAGATTTGTTCAATTTTAGGAATTGAATTCAGTGATTTGAGTATAAAAATGAAAAATGATATAATGAACACTGTACTTTATATAGAAAAAATAGATAGGTAAAATCATGTTAGAACAAGATATCAAGAAGATTTTGATTTCACAAGATGAAATTACAGAAGCTGCTAAGAAGTTAGGTGCTCAATTGACCAAAGATTATGAAGGTAAAAATCCGATTCTAGTTGGTATTTTAAAAGGATCTATTCCTTTTATGGCAGAATTGGTGAAATATATCGACACTCATCTTGAGATGGACTTTATGATGGTTTCTAGCTATCATGGTGGTACTGTAAGTAGCGGTGTTATCAATATCAAACAAGATGTAACTCAAGATATTAAAGGTAGACATGTTGTTTTTGTGGAAGATATTATCGACACTGGTCAAACCTTGAAAAGTTTGAGAGATATGTTTACTGCTAGAGAAGCGGCATCTGTTAAGATTGTTACAATGCTTGATAAACCTGAAGGCCGTACTGTAGAAATCGAAGCAGATTATACATGTTTTACAATTCCGAATGAATTTGTTGTAGGCTATGGTTTAGACTATAATGAAAATTATCGTAACCTTCCTTATGTAGGTGTATTGAAAGAGGAAGTTTACTCAAAATAGAAGGGTAAGTTGTTGAATGCAAAAGCAAAATAATGGTTTTATAAAAAATCCATTTCTTTATTTGTTGATGATTTTCTTGCTAGTAACAGGATTTCAGTACTTTTTCGCTGGAAGAGCTGCTGGGCACAGTCAACAAATTAAATACTCAGAATTGGTGCAGGAAATCACTAACGACAATGTAAAAGAAATAACCTATCAACCAAGTGGTAGTGTTATTGAAGTGTCTGGTGTCTATAAAACTGCTAAAACAGAAAAACCGGAAACAGGTATTCAGTTTTTCACACCTTCTGCAACAAAAGTAGAAAAATTTACAAGTATTATTCTTCCATCGGATACTACTGTAGCAGATTTGCAAAAATTAGCTGGGGAACACCAAACACAAATTGAAGTGAAGCATGAAAGTTCAAGTGGTATGTGGATTAACATCCTAGTTTCAGTAGTACCATTTGCCATTTTATTCTTCTTCCTATTTTCTATGATGGGCAATATGGGTGGAAATAGTGGACGCAATCCGATGAGCTTTGGACGCAATAAAGCTAAGGCTGCTAATAAGGAAGATATCAAAGTACGCTTTTCAGATGTAGCAGGAGCTGAAGAAGAAAAACAAGAACTTGTTGAAGTTGTTGAATTCTTGAAAGATCCAAAACGCTTTACAAAATTAGGTGCTCGTATCCCAGCTGGTGTTCTCTTAGAAGGACCTCCGGGAACTGGTAAAACATTACTTGCTAAAGCAGTAGCAGGAGAAGCTGGAGTACCATTCTTTAGTATTTCAGGTTCTGACTTCGTAGAAATGTTTGTCGGTGTCGGTGCCAGCCGTGTACGTTCACTTTTTGAGGACGCTAAAAAAGCAGCACCAGCAATTATCTTCATTGATGAAATTGATGCCGTTGGTCGCCAACGTGGTGTCGGTCTTGGTGGAGGTAATGACGAACGTGAACAAACCTTGAACCAACTCTTGATTGAAATGGATGGTTTTGAAGGAAATGAAGGAATCATTGTCATTGCAGCAACGAACCGTTCAGATGTTCTAGACCCAGCCCTTCTTCGTCCAGGTCGTTTTGATAGAAAAGTATTGGTTGGTCGTCCAGATGTTAAGGGACGCGAAGCGATTCTGAAAGTCCATGCTAGAAATAAACCTCTAGCAGAAGATGTAGACTTGAAGTTAGTAGCACAACAAACTCCTGGTTTTGTTGGTGCTGACTTAGAAAACGTATTGAACGAAGCGGCATTAGTTGCTGCCCGTCGCAACAAATCAGTCATCGATGCTTCAGATATTGATGAGGCAGAAGATCGCGTTATTGCAGGGCCCTCTAAGAAAGATAAAACTGTTTCCCAAAAAGAACGTGAAATGGTTGCTTATCACGAAGCCGGGCACACTATCGTAGGGTTAGTCTTATCGAATGCGCGTGTAGTTCATAAGGTAACAATTGTTCCTCGTGGTCGTGCAGGTGGTTACATGATTGCTCTTCCAAAAGAAGATCAAATGTTGCTATCTAAAGAAGACATGAAAGAACAATTAGCTGGTTTAATGGGTGGACGTGTTGCTGAAGAAATTATCTTTAATGTCCAAACAACAGGTGCATCAAACGACTTTGAACAAGCTACACAAATGGCGCGTGCAATGGTTACAGAGTATGGTATGAGTGAAAAACTTGGACCTGTTCAATATGAAGGAAATCATGCAATGTTTGGTGCTCAAACTCCACAAAAATCTATTTCAGAGCGTACAGCTTATGAGATTGACGAAGAAGTTCGAGCATTGTTGAATGAAGCACGTAATAAAGCAGCTGAAATTATTCAATCAAATCGTGAAACGCATAAATTAATTGCAGAAGCCTTATTAAAATATGAAACATTGGATAGTACACAAATCAAATCTCTTTACGAAACAGGAAAAATGCCTGAATCAGTAGAAGAGGAATCACGTGCCCTATCATATGATGAAGTCAAATCAAAAATGGCTGAAGAAAACTAAAATATTAGTAGGCTATATACAAGAGAGGATATAATGTTATCCTCTCTTTCTTATTGTAAAAAACAATATATGAAAAACTATTAAAAAAATTTCAGAAAAATAAACCCAATATCTTGACAAGGGGAAAAAAGTAGGTATAATAGAAAGAGTTGACAAGCTCAGGGTCCGTTGGTCAAGGGGTTAAGACACCGCCTTTTCACGGCGGTAACACGGGTTCGAATCCCGTACGGACTATGGGTGTATCGTGGTTGATGGGAACAGGTTATAAAAAAAGTTAAAAAAACCTGTTGACAGAGAAAA
>NZ_JANCOU010000010.1:0-55498 GCF_024295665.1 Streptococcus sp. CF8_St5-17 | reverse complement strand
TTTTCTCTGTCAACAGGTTTTTTTAACTTTTTTTATAACCTGTTCCCATCAACCGCGATACACACATAGTCCGTACGGGATTCGAACCCGTGTTACCGCCGTGAAAAGGCGGTGTCTTAACCCCTTGACCAACGGACCTTGAGCTTGTCAACTCTTTCTATTATACCTACTTTTTGACGCTTGTCAACTGGTTTTATAAAAAATTAGTTGACTAGAGTCAATAGCTACAAATAGAATGTCGGCAATCACAATTCAGCAATTTGATTCAAGTTTACTTCTGCTACTGTATCATTACCAAACATTGAAATAATCATCTTCACTTTGTTATTATCAATTTCAGTAATTTTTCCTGTGTAATCAGCAAAGGCACCATCGATAATACGGACAGTTTGACCTACTTCAACATTGATATTGAATTCTTGTACAGTTTGTCCCATTGATACCAAGATATCTCTGATTTCTTGTTCCAATAGTGGAGTTGGTTTAGATCTGTTACCGTGTGACCCAACAAATCCAGTAACGTTTGGTGTGTTACGCACTACAAACCAAGCTTCATCTGTCATAACCATCTCTACAAGAACATAACCTGGGAAACGATTTTCTTCAACTTCTTTTTTCTTCCCATTTTTTTCAACTTGTACAGTTTGAGTTGGGATTTCAACACGCAAGATGTTATCCAACATATTGTATGTCTGTGCACGTTGCAAGAGATTTTCTTTTACTTTATTTTCATAACCAGAATATGTTTGTAGGACAAACCATCCTTTGTCAAAACTATCCATCTTTTTTCCTTTCTTAACAGTAAACTTCTTTCAGTGAATTTGTTCTATTTTAAAAAATATTAATGAATCGAATTAATCCGCTAACGATTAATTGGTCAAAAATATAAATAATAACTACAAAGAAGGCAGTGTATTCCATGATAGATTTAAAATCTACCCAACTTTGTTTTCGAGTTGGCCAAGTTGTATCTTTAAGAAGAGTAAAGATATCCTTAATAAAACCCATTTTTATCTCCTATCTCGTTTCTCTATGTGTTGTGTATTTACCACAATGTTTACAAAATTTATTTACTTCTAAGCGAGTCGGTTTTGGATTCCCACTAATTTTAATTGAGTAGTTTCTCGAACCACAAACCGCACAGGCTAGACTTGCTTTTTTCAGTGCCATAGCGCCTCCATCTTAACTATTATAACAAGAATCCCTGTCTTTGACAAGTTAAATTATATTATCAGTTTTTCCTATTTTCAAAATAAAAAAGCCTAGGATTAATCCTAGACTCTATTTTACATTATTTTCCAAGATAGTATTCTTTCACAACGTTCAATTTTTCGTCAAATTCGAATACCAATGGTGGGAAGTTAGGAATTTCCACATCCATGATTTCGTCGTCTGACAATTGTTTGATGTGTTTTACAAGAGCGCGGATTGAGTTACCGTGTGCACCTACGAATACGTTTTTACCATCTTTAAGTGCTGGAGCGATTTTGTCTTCCCAGAATGGAAGAGCGCGTTCCAAAGTCACTTTCAAGTTTTCAGCATCTGGAATTACTGAGTCATCAAGTGAAGCGTAACGACGGTCAGTATGAGCTGAGTACTCATCATCACGAGGCATTGCTGGAGGCAATACATCGTATGAACGGCGCCAGATGTGAACTTGCTCATCACCAAATTGTTCAGCAGCTTCAGCTTTGTTTTTACCAGTCAAACCACCGTAGTGACGTTCGTTCAAGCGCCATGATTTTTCAACTGGAACCCAAAGTTGGTCAGATGCTTCAAGTGCAAGGTTAGTTGTTTTGATAGCACGTTTCAATACTGAAGTGTAAGCTTGGTCAAATTCAATACCAGCTTCTTTGATCAATTTACCAGCATCGATAGCTTGTTGAGTACCTTTTTCAGAAAGATCTACGTCAGCCCATCCTGTGAAAAGGTTAGCTTTGTTCCATTCAGACTCACCGTGGCGAGCAAAAACCAATTTTACCATTAGTTGGATTCTCCTTTTATTTTTCGAGGTCGCCCTCGTTTATCTATTCTATTTTACACAATTTTTCACAAAAAAGCTAGTTAAAATCAACGAAAAAGAGAAGAGCTCTTGGACTCTTCCCTAAAAAATAATTTATTCTTCAATTCTAAATTGTTTCAAGCTTGCTAGGTACAAAGCTCCACCAATGACAAGGACGATTCCACCAATCCACCCAAGGAAAGGAATCAAGGCAACTACAGATCCAACGATAAATAGAATCGATGGTGCTAGTGAAATACGATTGTCATCCTTATAGTAGATAAGTGAGAGGATTCCAAGAATGAGGGTTGCAATTTTCACTAAAGAGAAAACAATGAAAATAATGCCCAAAATTAGCCCTGCAGCATCTTCGTCTTCAGAAATGGCTGCAAGAAATACCATAAAAATCGGTAAGAAAGCTAAAATTGCCCCTGCAATAATACCAATAAAGCCATCTACTTGTGCTAGTGTTTTTGTCTTCATAAATATCTCCTTTTATTTTAATAAGGTATATTATACCATATTTTTAATAAAGTTTTTATTTTTAAAAAAAATACAGGAATTTCTCCTGTATTTTTGTTAGATTATTTAGCTTCAAATCCTTCTGCTACTGCATCCGCAAAGTTTTCTTCAACGATGCTTGCACAGTGGTCACAGATGGTTGCATGATAACTACGTTCTGCAGTTGTTGGGTCGATACGACGACAACGGTCACAAACTTCACCAGCTGCACGGTCAACTGTGAAGGCCACATCTTCAAAGGCCACTGCACCTTCTGGAGCTGGTCCTTCTGCGATGGTTAATTCAGAAACAATCAAGAGTTGTGCTACATTGCTATCAACAGCTCCAAGAAGAGTTTTCACCACTTCATTTGGATAAACAGTCAAGTGAGCTTCAAGAGATTTACCGATGATTTTTTCGTTACGCGCTTCTTCCAAGGCTTTTTGAGCTTGGCCACGGAAGTCCATGAAGGCTGACCAGGTATCCAAGATTTCCTCTTGATTCGCAAATGTTTGTGCTTCTGGCAATTCTGACAATTGAACAAATTCTTCCGCTTCAAACTCGAGGTAAGACCAGATTTCTTCCGCAGTGTGAGGAAGGATCGGTGTTAAGAGTTTGGTAATTTTTACAAGGATGTCATAGAAGACAGTTTGCATTTGACGGCGTTCAAGTGACTTAGCTCCTTCAATGTAAACAACATCTTTGGCAAAGTCAAGGTAGAAGGCAGATAGGTCAACGTTGATAAAGTTCACCAATGCCTTGTAGATTGTCAAGAATTCGAAGTTTACATAAGCATCACGAATCGTCTTGACAAGTTGGTTAAAGCGGATGGTCATGTACTTATCAACAGAACGAAGTTCTTCATAAGCGACAGCATCCTCAGCTGGATTAAAGTCAGATGTGTTAGCAATCAAGAAACGAAGAGTGTTACGGATCTTACGGTACGTTTCAGAAACTTGGCTCAAGATATCCATAGAGATACGCACATCGTTGCTTGAGTCAACACTGGTTACCCAGAGACGCAAGATTTCTGCACCAAATTGTTTTTCAACGTCGCTTGGAGCAATGGTGTTTCCAAGAGATTTAGACATCTTCTCACCTTTACCATCAAGGGCAAAACCTTGTGACAAGATTTGCTTGTAAGGTGCTACGCCATGGTTGGCAACAGATGTGATAAGAGATGAGTTGAACCAACCACGGTATTGGTCTGAACCTTCAAGATAAAGATCTGCTGGATATTTGAGTTCTGGACGGTTAACCACGACACCATTCCATGATGAACCTGAATCGAACCAAACGTCCATGATATCTGTTTCTTTCTTGAACAAACCATTTGGTGAACCCGGATGGGTAAACCCTTCAGGCAAGAGGTCTTTAGCATCACGTTCCCACCAGATGATTGAACCATGTTCTTCAAAGAGTTGAGCTACATGCTCGATGGTTTCAGCTGTCATGATTGGTGTTCCGTCTTCTGCATAGAAGATTGGAAGAGGAACACCCCAAGCACGTTGGCGAGAGATAACCCAGTCACCACGGTCACGAATCA
This sequence comes from Streptococcus sp. CF8_St5-17, assembly GCF_024295665.1. NCBI lineage: Bacteria > Bacillati > Bacillota > Bacilli > Lactobacillales > Streptococcaceae > Streptococcus > Streptococcus sp. CF8_St5-17. The sequence continues at coordinate 51,449 of NZ_JANCOU010000010.1, read as the reverse complement.
TATTGTAAAGGCGGACTTTACCCCACTCTGAGTGGAACTTCACTTTTTCAATTTCGTCCAAGATTTCTTGGCGGAATTTAGATACAGAAGCAAACCATTGAGGTACCGCACGCCAGATAATTGGTTTTTTCGTACGCCAGTCAAATGGATAGGAGTGAGAGATTTCTTCTTGAGCAAGAAGAAGATTTCCAAGTTTTTCAATAACTGTTGGCACAACCTTGTCATAAAATTGACCTTCAAACTCAGCGCCAGCATTAGCCATCATGATACCGCGTTCGTTGACAGTTACAGCAACTTCAAGACCATTGGCAACACCGACATTGTAGTCGTCCTCACCAAAACCAGGGGCTGTATGGACGATACCTGTACCAGAATCAGTTGTAACGTGATCACCAAGGATAACGAGTTCATCTACAGCTGTATCCCATGGGTGTTCTGTCACGATATGGTTTAATTCTGAACCACGGTAAGTTGCCAAGACTTGAACATCCGCCCAACCGAATTTCTCAGACAAGCTATTCAACAATTCAGCAGCAACTACAAATTTACGAGTTTCGCCAGCTGGTTGCACCAAGACGTAATCAATATCCGCACCAACAGTCAAACCACGAGAAGCTGTGATGGTGAATGGAGTTGTTGTCCAAACAACAATGTAAGTATCTGTATCAAGGACACCTTTGCCATCTTTAACCTTATTAGCATAGTAAAGAGAAGTTGAAACTAAGTCATGGTATTCAATTTCCGCTTCAGCAAGCGCTGACTCAGAAGACCAAGACCAGTAAACTGGCTTAGCTCCGCGGTAGATGTAGCCTTTGTTAGCCATCTCACCGAAGACGCGGATTTGCGCTGCTTCATAGTCTGGCGTCAAGGTTACATAAGGATTTTCCCAGTCACCTGAAACACCCAAACGTTTGAAGTCTTCGCGTTGTTTATCTACTTGAGAAAGAGCGTATTCACGGCAAAGTTTCAAGTACTCAACCAAGTCCATTTCTTTGCGTTTAACACCTTGTTTAGCCAAGACTTGCTCGATTGGCAGACCGTGTGTATCCCAACCTGGGATATATGGTGCGTAAAATCCTGACATAGACTTAGAACGAACAATGATATCTTTCGAAATCTTGTTCATGGCATGTCCTACGTGGATATTTCCGTTAGCGTATGGAGGGCCATCATGAAGCGTGAAATGTGGTTTTCCTTCATTTAGCTCTTGACGACGTTGATAGAGTTTTGCTTCTTCCCACTCTTTTTGCCAAACTGGCTCTTTAGTTGGAAGTCCGGCACGCATTGGAAATTCTGTTTTCCCAAGATTGAGGGTTTCTTTAAGTTTCATGTTTACTCCTTTAATGTAAATTGACAATATAAAAACCACGACTCGCAAAAAGGACGAAAATCGTGGTACCACCTTTGTTCGGAAAAAGACCTAGTCTCTTTCCCTCTTTTCCCGTAACGTGGGCAACGTCAAATCTTACTATTTTCAGATTTGATTCTAAGAGAGGATAAATATACCAACAGGGATTGTAGGACTTCCACCATCTCCTACTCGCTAGAAATGTGTTTGATAAATTCTTGTTCTCTAATGAGATTCTTATAAAATTAGAACTGACTCTTGTTGAGTGTTAGGATCGTCTTGAGGTCCTTCCTCATGCGATGGTTCAACAGGAGTTTCAGCAACTGGCTGAACTTCAACTGCAGTTTCAGTTGACTCTTCAGCATTTTGTTGCGTTTCCAACAATTCCTTGTTAGCTGCTTCAATACGTGCTTGAAGTTCTGCAACTTCTTCTGGAGAGAATTGACGAGTCATGTCAATCGGCTCTTCTTCATGGTATGACGATACATCTTCACCTAGAACCTCTCGGACAACTTCCTTGAAAGCTTCGTCACTCGTTTGAAGATAAGTTGCAGTCGGACGCAAAATTTCTTCCCAATCTGATGAATCAACAATAGCCAACTGACTTTCGATTGTTGATTTCAAACGTTGGTGGAAGACGCGACTCTTGTTCTTCAACTCTTCAGTTTCCACAGCAACTTTTTTAGCATTATCTGTAGCTTGTCGCAAAATTTCATTGGCTTTATACTTAGCTTCATCAAGTAAACGTTGAGCATCTTGCTCAGCCTGCTTAATGATGTTATTAGAACGGTCATTCGCAGCTTGTTTTACACGTTCAGCTGTGTCTTGGGCAATCAAAACTGACTGACTCAACGAATCTTTGATTTCGTCAAAATAAGATAGACGCTCTTCTAAATTTTTGATATGTTGATCCTTTTCATGATTGCTACGAACTAAATCTTCATAGTCCCGAACAACAATATCTAAAAATTCATCAACTTCTTCACGGTTAAAACCTCTAAACTGAACACCAAAGGTTTTATCCTTAATTTCTAACGATGTAATTGGCATATTTTCCCTCACTTATTTAATAAAAAATAGAATCATTAATTGCTTCTGGTTCTTGCTCGTTTGTTACTGTTCTTTTAGGAATATCAGTCGTATAATAGGAAAGACGTTCTTCTAGTTTTTTGATATAGAGTTCAGTTTCCTCTTTGTATCGGATTAATTCCTCTAATTCAAAATAAATCTTATCTAGAAATAGGTCAACCTCTTCCTGATCGTAGCCTCTGAATTTTCTTGAGAATTCCTTGTCAGTAATATCTTGTGGTGTAATTGACATATTTTCTCACTTGCTTAAAAGTAGTTGGACTGTTAGTTTTATCTTATCTTTCTTGGTTTGACCATTTTCTTTGAGCAAGATTATTCGGCCAAAGCGTCTCACACTGATTAAATCACCAAATTTTAACTGATAGTCAGACTTTTCAACTATATGATAATTGACCTGAACCAGCTTCTTTTCAACCAGAGCTACAGTTTGTGAGCGTGATAATTTCAATATACTAGATAAAAAGGCATCTAGTCGCAGGCTTGAAACCAAGACTTCTTTTTCTTGATACTCGTCTTTAGATTCTATCCTATCTGAAAAAGGACGTTCTACTAAACTTACAGGCAACTTGGAAATCTTTTGAATCCCATCCTGGAAAAGAGTAGTAAATCTTCGATCGACAATAATTTGGGCTTTATCTTCTGTTACCAAAATGTCTCCGAATAACTTTCGGTCAATACCTAGCCGATTGAGAACTGTTCCCAGAATTTTTGAATGGGTTAATTGTTGAAACTTGCTGGGATACTCAATCTCAAGCAAGGTCATTTCAAAATCTTCCAAGGTTGGCGTAAAATAATCCGGCGCTAGAATGACCCGAGCATACTCTGAAGGTACAAAACGAGTACTAGAAAAGGTTTTTACCCCTCTATTGTTTCCCAATGTCTCCAAGATAAATACTTGGTGAGGATTGATAAAAGGAGATAAAATCGGTGCGTAATGTTCTTCTACCTGTCCTAACCACTCCAAACCCTTGTCGATAAAGGGGATATCTTCTGTTGCGAAATGTTGGTAAAGTTCTTTACTCATAAAACTACCAACAAATTGATGAGATAGCGACTTATCATGCGCAAGAGAATTAGGGCTATCCAAACAGAGAAATCCAAACCTGCGATTTGAAGAGGTAGACGTTTTAGAGGTTCAAGAATTGGTTTACACAAAGTCTCTAAAAACTTCCCCAACTGGGTGTTATAGGCATTTGGAAACCATGATAATAGAGCAAAAGCTACAAGTATCAGCGAATAGATATCTGTAGCATTTTGGATAAAACGAATTATTAGAAACATTAACGTACTCTATTTCTCTTCATGTCAAAGTCGTATCCTTCGCTTTGAGCTTCTTCAGGTAAACGAATATCTTCAATGTTTACCACAACACCAACAGGTGTCAAAAGATACATTGTGTTCGCTACTTTTCTTAACTCACCAGCAAGAACATGACGTGCTCCATCCAAGTAATCCAAACAACGACGAGCTTGAACTTCTGTCATATATTGGAAGTCAATCAAGATACTTTCATTTCCAGCCAACAAATCAACAATATCTGTTGCATCTTCATAACGGCGTGGGTAACGAACATCGATGGTTACTTTTTCAGTAGAGTGATGGCTTTCAATTGCTAGTTGTTGCTGACGGGCATGAAGTTTTGTAATATTCTTCTCTTTTGTCTCAACTGGTGAAGGTTCTTGAGCAGCAGAAGCTTGCTGAGGTAATTCTCTCTTTGGAGGAACTGAAGCTAGTGGACGTTCAGAACGTGCAGCGACAACTTCTGAAGCAACTTCATCTCCATCTTCTGTAAAGTAATCTATAAATTTATCAAATTTATCTTTTAATGACATGATTATTTCCTATTTAAAAAATGCAGTACCAATTCGAACGAAAGTCGAGCCACACTGAATCGCTTCTTTATAGTCACGGCTCATTCCCATACTTAGTTCTGTCATTGGCATATTGGGGAGTTGTTGTTCACGAATGTATTGTTGCAACTCTTGCGTTTCTTTAAAGATTTTTTGCAACTCTTCTGTTTGGGCTTCAAAGGGAGCCATGGTCATGAGACCAACATACTCGATTTTATCCAAGCTAGACAAGTCTGGCAAGACTGTCAATAGTTCTTCTTTTGAAAAACCATGCTTGCTTTCCTCTCCAGAAATATTGACCTGCAAAAAACATTTAACCGTACGATTGGCACGTTTTTGAATTTCTTGAGCTAATTTCAAAGAATCTAAAGCGTGAAAATAATCAACATAAGGAATGATATCCTTGACTTTTCTTCTTTGTAAGCTACCAATCAAGTGCCAAGTAACATCTTTATCACTTAAAGCATGATACTTCTCAAGAAAATTGTCAACACGGTTTTCACCAATGTGTTTGACTCCTTGGTCAATCAAATTTGCTGCAGTTGCAATATCAACATATTTTGTTACGGCAATTACAGAAACCGAACCGTCTTCACGGCCGGTTTCTTGAATTGCTTTTGTAACCTGTTGAAATACCTGATTTGTATTTTCTTTTAAATCCATCTCTATTAACGGTTTTTAAAGAATGGTGGTGTTTCCAACTCATCTTCGTCAGAAGATGGTGCTTCGAAACGTTCAACTGGAGATACGACTGATTCACCTTGACGAACAATTGAATCACGTCTCAAGTCCCAATCACCAAAAGCCGATGCTTTAGGAGCTTCAGTTTGACGTTGTGAAGGAGTTGGAAGTTCAGCTGTTTCAGCCAAATCAAAATGACGGTCATAAGTGTGAGTGTGAGCAGTTCTTACTGGTTCACGGAATGACGCTTGTCTTGGTTGTGGCGCTACAACTTTATCGACTGCATCTTGACGAACTCCAGTAGCAACAACAGTTACACGGATTTCATCTTTCATTGATTCATCAATAGAAGTACCGAGCCAGATATTTACGCCATGTCCAGCAGCTTGATTGACGATTTCAGAAGCTTCTTCTGCTTCAATCAAAGTCATATCCAAACCACCAGTTACGTTCACGATAACATCTTCTGCTCCATCGATAGTTGTTTCAAGAAGTGGTGAGTAGATAGCTTTACGAGCCGCTTCAATAACGCGTTCTTCTCCGCTACCGATACCGATACCCATAAGGGCATTTCCTTTGTTTGCCATTACTGTCTTCACGTCTGCAAAGTCCAAGTTGATCAAACCAGGATTTGTAATCAAATCTGTAATTCCTTGAACACCTTGGCGAAGAACGTTATCTGCTTCAGACAAAGCTTCAAGAAGAGGAGTTTTCTTGTCAACAATTTCTAATAAGTTGTTGTTTGAAATAATCAAGAGAGTATCAACGTGTTCGCGAAGTTCATTGATCCCTTCAACTGCGAATTGACCACGTTTGCTTCCTTCGAAACCGAATGGACGTGTCACAACACCAACAGTCAAAGCACCTAAACCTTTAGCGATACGAGCGATAACTGGTGCAGCACCTGTACCAGAACCACCACCCATACCAGCAGTGATGAAGACCATATCTGCACCACTGATAGCTTCAGTAATTACTTCTTCGCTTTCTTCAGCAGCCTTACGACCAACTTCAGGCTGTCCTCCAGCACCAAGTCCACGAGTTAATTTTGGACCAAGTTGGATAACTGTTTCAGCTTTTGTACTGCTCAAGGCTTGTACATCTGTGTTGGCTGCGATGAACTCAACACCTGAAACACCTTCGTCAACCATGCGGTTGATGGCGTTTCCTCCGCCACCACCGACACCAATTACTTTAATTACTGCACCTTGTGCTGCTGCTGTATCAAATGAAAATGTCATATTTTATCCCTCTATCCTATTCATCAAACATGCTTCCGATTAAGCTACGGAATCGCTCAGTCAATTTTGGTTTTTCTTCTGATTGATTTGAAGTTGCTGAGTCAGCAGTATAAGTCGGTTCTGCTGATTCAGTTGGAGTTGTACCAAACACTGAACGTTGAGAAGCTGCAGGTTTTTCCTGACTTGAAGTCCTGAAATCAATCGGTTGTTGACGCAAAACTTGATCTCCTCTGATAGCTCTTTGAGCTAAAACATTAATTTCTGTAAGGCTTCCAGCAAATTCAGACAAACTAATCACATGAGCAAATGCAGGATTGCGGATACCCACTTGGTTTGGAACGTAAAGTTTTACACGAACTCCAAGTACTTCTTGGGCAAGCTCAACGATACCCGGCAGAATAGCATTCCCACCAATCAGAGCAATACCACCTGGCAAATCCAACAAATGTCTTCTTTCCAAATCTTGTTTGATTTGTTCAAAGATGTGTTTTAATCTAGCTGAAATAATTTGAGCCAAGTATTCTTCTGTAACTTCAACAGGTTCTACTTCACCGATAACTTCAACTTGGAAAGTTTCTTTGCTTGCAAGTTGCGGATAAGCTTCACCGTAGTTCAGTTTCAAACCTTCTGCGATCTTCTTAGAAGTTTTAAGAACTTTTGAAATGTCTTTAGTGACGTAATCGCCACCTTCTTGGTAAACATTTGTGTATTGAAGCTCTTGATTACGGATAGTAGCAACGCTTGTTTGGCCACCACCCATATCGATAACAGTCGCTCCAAACTCACGTTCGCCTTCGTTAAGAACAGAGTTTACAATTGCAAGCGGTGAAATAATCACGTTATCGACTTGAACTCCAACACGTTCTACAGTTTTACGAAGGTTGTGAAGAATGGTTCTTGGACCTGTATAGAGAAGTCCACGCATTTCCAAACGAACACCCATCATACCGCGAGGGTCACGAATCCCTTGGAAGCCGTCTACTACAAATTCTTCTGGCACAAAAGTAATCACTTCACGATCAGGTGTCATGCTCTTTGTCAAAGCAGATTTGACAACATTCTCAACATCTTGATCTGTAATTTCTTTTGTATCTGATGTTACAGGAATCATTCCCTGAGTTGGTTCCACTTGCAACAAGTTTGCTGGAAGTCCAACGTTTACTGATTTGATTGAAATTCCTGCTTTTTCTTCTGCTTGAGAAATAGCAGATTTGATAGCCGTTGCTGCGGCCTCGATGTCAACAATAATTCCATCCTTGACACCTTTACTTTTGGCGTTGCTAACACCGATTACATTTACTTCACCATCTACAAGCTCAGCAACTAATACTTTAATTGAGCTTGTTCCAATATCTAAGCCTGTAAAGAAACCATTTCTAGTCATTACATTGCGTCCTCTCTATCTTCCAAGTTTCACACTTTGATTTTTTAACAGCTACAAGAAGGCATAGCTATTCACAGAATATTATATCACAAAAATCCGATTCGTGCCTAATTTTTTGTGACTTTATCGAAGGTTTTTCATTAAATTTATTTTAATATTCCATTACAAGTGCTAGTTTTTATTTTTTTCATTGAAAAACAATGTAAAACATTCAGAAAGGTTGAAAAACGGGTGAAATTTATTGTATTTTTTCAAGTATTTTCATACCACGCAAGATTCAATTTTCCATTGGTATGAAATATTTAATTGTCTCTAAGAATCATTTTTATAATTTTCAAACAATTTTTTTATAAAAAAGAGAGCTAACTCAGCTCTCTTAATATATTCAGTTGTTCCAGCGTGTCACGCCGACCTATTTTCACTTGAGTTTAATATATTTTTGAGGCAACAAAACAATGTTCAGAATTGGAATTTTTTTCATTATATAAGTTGCAAATATAGATAAATACCATCCTAATAAAATCCCGGCAATAACGTGAATAAAAACTGAATTAATTCCCATTTTCAGCATTAGAATGCGGAGCATACTGCAAATTGGTGCATGAATGATGTATATCCCTAAACTATCTTTACCGTATTTGGAGAAATAGTTGAATACTTTCGGGCAATTTTTCTCGATCTTTGGAAATAAAATAAACGAAAATAATATACAGACTACAAAAGCAATGCCCCACAATCCAGGATTACTATAGCTAACGTAATCTTTTTTAGAATCGACTTCATAGAACAAGAACCATGCCGACATGTAAATCAAATCAAACGGGATAAAGAAAAGAAGAAACTTTTTCGCATCCATTCTATCTAAATGAATTTCACTCAAGACACTTCCTAGCAGGAAGCAAACACCCCAAACTAACGTTCTTTGAATAATGTAAATATCACTCTGAACAAATAAAGTACTACAATAGGCGAGAGCACTTATTAAAAGTAACATTCTGCGTTTTTTGACAACAATGGACAATAAGCCATATATCATCAATATAGACCAAAGCACATATATATACCACGAAACCCCTAGAGGTTGTTTGTAGATATTTATTAAATCAAATATAGTCGTGGGAATCCGAACAGTTGTTCCTGCAATTTTTTGCAGACAAAAGTGAATTATTGAATAAAAGATATAGGGTATTCCTAGAACAATCGTCTTCTTTTTAGCATAATCAAAAAATTCCTTGATAGTTGAGAGTGGTTTGAAAAAATATCCTGACAACGCGAAAAATACAGGTATATGAAATATATAGAGTTGAGCTATAATCACTAATAATACATTATTCCAAGATGGAAATTTTTCAGATTGATACAGACCTAATAGTACATGGCCCATCAAAACCAAAAATATAGCTAATCCTTTCCCAAAATCAATCCAATTAATTCTGCTTCTTGTCATCTTTAAATTCTTTCTCCACAACCTCAAGTGCACGCTCAATTACCACATGCATATCGTAGTATTTATAGTCAGCTAGGCGCCCACAGAAGATAACCTTGTCATTTTTTGTTGCTTCTTTTTGGTACTTAGCAAACATGGCGTTGTTCTTTTCATCGTTGATTGGGTAATATGGTTCATCTCCACGTTTCCAATCAGCTGGGTATTCACGAGTGATAACTGTCTTTGGTTGGGTGCCATACTCGAAGTGCTTGTGTTCGATGATACGAGTGTAAGGAATCTCACGTTCTGTGTAATTAACCACGGCATTCCCTTGATAGTTTTCTTCATTCAGAACTTCGTGCTCGAATCGAAGGCTACGATATTCCAACTCACCATGTTTATAGTCAAAGTACTGGTCAATCATCCCCGTGAAGACAACTTTTTCAGCTGAAGCTTCCAGTTCTTCCCGATTGGCAAAGAAGTCAACACCAAGTTCTACTTCTACGTCGCCTAGCATGTTTTCAATGATGATGTTGTATCCACCGATTGGAATTCCTTGGTAACGGTCATTAAAGTAGTTGTTATCAAAGGTCAAACGAACTGGAAGACGTTTGATGATAAATGGAGGAAGGTCTGTAGCAGAGCGCCCCCATTGTTTTTCTGTATAGCCCTTAATCAACTTTTCGTAGATATCTGGACCAATCAACTTGATAGCTTGTTCTTCCAGGTTTTTCGGTTCAACATCCTTCATATCAGCTGTTTGCTCGGCAATCTTGTCTTTGACTTCTTGAGGTGTCTTAGTTCCCCACATAGCGTAAAAGGTATTCATATTGAAGGGAAGATTGTAGAGACTGCCCTTGTAGTTAGCCACCGGTGAGTTGATATAGTTATTGAATTCAGCGAACTGGTTGACATAGTCCCAAACCTTTTTGTTTGAGGTATGGAAAATGTGGGCACCATACTTGTGGACATTGATGCCTTCAACATTTTCACAGAAGATATTTCCACCGATGTGATCACGCTTGTCAATCACTTTTACTTTTTTACCACGTTTTGTAGCTTCGTGTGCGAAGATTGCTCCAGACAAACCTGCACCAACGATAAGATAATCGTACATTTTATTCTCCTTTTTATAATTTGACGATTCGATTGAAATAAGGAATTTTCATTAATAAACTAATAACAAAAAAACTTATACATAAAGTGAATATCGGAAAAAGCAAATATGCACCTGTATAACTAAAACCAAGTAGTTTTTCCAACACTTTCATAACATAAGTATGTACTATAAAAACTCCCATTGTTTGATCGGAAAGTGTAACAATCCATTTGCTTTTATTGTCATCTAAAGAAAGTGTAAATACCGTCAAGAAAATTCCTAAACTTGTAATCTTAACAAATAGAATATCATAAAAATATTCAGCAAAAAGATTATGGTAAATGGTTTTTGCTAAGAAAAATAATATTACTGGGGAAATCAACAGCAACAGTATTGCAACTACTTTCATCCATCTCTTAAAGCCATTTTTTATAAATTCTTTATCAAATTGAGCTAGCAAACCTCCTAACAGGTAGTAGAAAAACCACGTCCACAGCCTAAAGGTTTGTATAACATATGACTGTAATGGCATTTGAAGTATAATATTTGCTAACTCAAACATTAAACCAATAGCGATAAGGCAAGATAGAATGTATAAATATTTTCTTTTTGAGTTCAGAATTTTTTTCAAAACAGGTAGGCATAAATAAATAAGCATTAGTGCACCAAAAAACCAGAACTGAGAGAAATACCCTTTTTGCAACAGAGAGCCTACAATTTTTTTTATTGGATTAACTGTAAAGTCTCTTTTTAAGAGCCAAATGATAGTAGTCCATGATGATACTATTATTAAAATCCATTTGACTTTCTGCAGTATGTAGGAATAGGTTATATTACTCTTTCCTAACAATAAATAACCATTGACCATAAAAAACAGAGGTATAGAGTAGGTGCCTAAGTAATATAAATATGTCAAAAGATTCCAAGACCCTGTGCCTTTAAATCCAATCATTGTTGTATGAAGTAAAACAACTCCAATACATGCTAGCACTTTTATTAAATCTAAATTAATATTCCGAGTTTTATGCATCCTATTTTTTCCCAATGATTTGTTTTAATTCTTTCATATCTACCACTTTCAGCGATAGAATTGCAAAAAGATAAATGATTCCACCAAGCACTGCAAAAACTAGAACATTAAAGGTTGGCGAAAAATGTATAACTGTTTTTGAACCTAGCAAAATACCATACATGATAGCTGATGCTAGAATGATTTTTGTCATAGATCCAATAATAGGAACTTCTTTTAGGTATCTGCGGGTAAAGTACAATTGAATTGCCCACACTAGCGCCTCTGTTAAGACAGAAACAATGGCTGCTCCGATATATCCAAGTTTAGGAAGGAATAATAAGTTTAATCCTACACTGATAATTGCAGGAGCCGTTGTTGAAATCATGAATTCTTTATTTCGGTTATGAGGGATCAATATCTGAATTCCCATAATATTGGTCCAACCGATGAAGAACATACGGAAGATCATAATGGCAATTGCATAGCGTGCATCCTGAAAATCTTGACCAAGGAAAAACTGAACAAAATCATCATTGACAATCAAGATCCCTGCCATCATTGGAAAAATGACTAAATTATAAATGAGGAAGGACATTTCATGCATCTTATTGACTGCCTTATGATCACCTGTGGCTAATAAATGCGCAACACGAGGTAGCATAACACTCCCCAAGGAAGTTACCAAGGTCAGAAGGATATTTACCAACTTTAGAGCCTGGTCATAAATCCCTACATCTTTTGTAGAAGCTAAGGCTCCAAGCATGGTACGATCTAGCGTTACATACAAGGAAATCGCCACTTGCGGAAGGAACAATAAGATGACAGGTTTCAAATGATGCCTAGCATATCCTATGTCAAAATGAGGTCTACCGATAAACTCTCGAGCAGGCAACCACATACTTAGTTGCCCCAAAAGCTCAAATATGGTTAGCAAAAAAACATAGAGGTAAAGATCATTTGCAGACTTGACAAAGAGGAAAATAGAGGTGACCCCAACGATTTTAACCGTGATGTTTCGAACAGTAATCTTTCGAAAATCCTCCAACCCTTGAAAGAGCCAGGAGATGTCTAACCCTTTAGAAACTAAACTCAGGCCTAGAATGTAGGCTACTGGATTTTGCATAAAAGGAAGATTCAGACAAAGAAGACCATACAAGGTTAGAGAAAGAAGAGTTGCACCTAATTGCAGAGAGTAAATCCCCCAAAAGTTCTTTTCAATTTCCTTGCGATGCCCTGAAATGACCTTGGTCCCATAGTTAGCAACTCCTAGAGTTGCTAGGAGAATAAAGTAGGTGACAATGGAATTAAAGTAACCATAAGTTCCTAAATCATCCGAAGAAAAGACCCGTGTCACATAGGGAGTCGTAATAATCGGGAGTAAAATTACCAACAATTGATAAGAAAGATTGTAAGCGTAGTTTTTTAATACTTTCATGTCAATCCGTCCTATTTATAATCAATCCGTGAAATTAGAAATTGTGACCGAACAAACTTACAATGAGCAATTATTCTAAAATCTTCTATCATATTTCCTCTTTCCTACAATTTTTTTGATATTTGTTGCAAATTAAATTGGTTTTATGCACGATACTATCGTAGCAACAAATACAATTTAGGGCTAAACATAAAAATAAGGTATTTTAGTTTTACTTTCCATGATAGCTTACTATTTTTTAGCAACTCACTCATTTCGACTTTCAACAACTCTTTATCTTTTGAAAAATCTTTTAAGCCTGAGTCAGCTTTTGCACCAATCACTACAAAACCACCTAATATTTTTTTCGCTTGCAATGATTGGAGCAGTTCTTCGTTTTGAATATATTCTTTCCTAACTACTTCTTCATTTTTAGCAACAGCATCGAAGAATTCGTACCTTTTTTCAGTAAATGTTGAACGGACAATACTTCCCTCTCTTCGATAATAATTATATGTTTCAAGCGGACTAATCACAATTTTATCTGCAAGAGCAAGGTGTTGCCCTACAACATAAAAATCTTCATAAATTTTACCAACTGGAAAAGGAACTGTCTCCAGGATACTTCTATGGTAGAGTTTGGCACAAGCAGAAACAGTTGCAATCTTATCATCCAACATCAGTTCAAGTGCCTTTTCTTTCGTAAGTACGTTTAGATCTTTATAATCGGATTCCTTAAATTGATAAGAGCTATAATCATTGTATTTAGATGTCGCTTTTACCTTGGTTGAAATCAAATCCGCTTGGTGCAATTCCTGTATTTTCACTATTAAATCAAGCGTGTAGTATTCAAGATAATCATCTGGATCTAAAAAGAAAATCCAATCTGAACTCGCTTTAGAAACTCCAAAGTTACGTGCGTCAGATAAACCACCATTTTCTTTGTGAAAAACATGGATATTTTCATACCGATTTGCATAATCCTCGCATAACACAGGAGAATTGTCTGTCGAACCGTCATTTACAAGAATTACTTCAAAGTTTTGATAGGTCTGTTTCATTAGGCTATCTATCGCATAATGCAAATAATCTGCAACGTTGTATACCGGAACAACAATGCTGATAAACATTCTAAATTCCTCTCTCTTTTTCTTTCTTCTTAGAGTACTTCTTCAAAATCGAACTAAAAATAAAACCTAGAATATAGTTGGTTCTATAGTTTAGATAAGATAATTTATCAAATCTTTTCGTAGGAATATAGTCATAAGAACTTTGTTGGATTTTACTATATAGTTCTCTTGAAAGCTTCTCCGAACCATCAACCATCCAGGACAAATCTACCTGCAAGCTAATCAAATATTCTAGAACAGCTGCAACGACTTTTTCTAAAACATTATTATCTTTTATTCTAGAATAGTAGTCTAGGATAGAATTGGTTACAATCAAATGATGACGGACATTGCGCTTCATACTCTCAATATTCATGCTCTGTTCAGGCCTTCCAATATAGTATTGATAAACATCGTAATTCCAGTAGACAAAACTATGAACATACTCCAAAGGAAACAGAGTGTACTGCATATCAACGTAAAAAGTTTTTTCACTCAATCGAATGTTATTCTTCGATAAGATAGATGTTTTATAAGTAACTGAATGCATTGGAATTCGCACATCAGGAATTCCCGTATATATATTACCAACTTCATATTTATCAATAAAATCATTTCGGATAGCAGTGCCATTATATACATGTTGTTCCGTAAAATCAGTAATAATCATTTCTGTATCAATAGTTTCAAGACTATTCAAAAATTTTTCAAATTCTGACGGAATAACCCAATCATCCCCGTCAATAACTTTAAAAAATTTCCCTTTTGCTTCTTGGATACCACGATTGATGGTTGAACCATGTCCACCATTTTCTTTTGTTATTACTCGTCCATTTAGTAGAGGATCTTTCCCCAAAAGTTCTTCTGCTACTTTTTCTGTATCATCTGTACTACCATCGTTTACAATTAAAACCTCAAATTTTTCTTTGTACTTTGAGTTTACTTGTTGAAAGGATTGAATCCCTTTTGAAAGGTAGTCCTGAATATTATAACTGGGCATTACAATTGTTAACAAACAATCTTTCATTTTATCTCCTAAATCGTTTCAATCAATTCAATCCACTGATTAAGTATTCTATTTTTATCAAATTTATCCATATTGTCTTTAGCATGTGCTGAAAAAGAATGTCGCAAGCTTTCATTTTCCATTAATTTGAGAAGCTTTTCACTCATCTTATCAGTATCATAACAATCTACCAAAAATCCATTGACTCCATTTTCGACAATCTCACTAGGCCCCGTCGGACAACTAAAACTAACAATAGGAAGATTATATTGTTGAGCCTCTAATAGCACCAAAGGCAAACCTTCAAAGCGGGAAGTCATGACGTAAATACTATGGTCTGGATATATATTCTTCGTCCCCTTTACATTCCCTTTAAAATCAACTTGTGCAGAAACGCGACCTTGTACTAATCTGTTTTTTAAGTCTTGTTCGATGAATTTATCTCCAGAACCATAAATATCCCAATGCCAATCCGAATGTTTAGATAAGACTTTTATAGCTACTTCTGCAAGATAATCATAGCCCTTTTGAGAATGAAATCGACCAACTGTAATGATTTTTTTCGAATTGTTTTCTAAGCTGATTTCATTTGAATCAATATCATCTATCCAATTATATATTGCTTTGACTTTTTCAATAGAGACATTATATTTATCCGAATATTTTACACGATCTTCCTCTGTTAAAGTTACAATTTTATCAAAATATTTAGCTCCAATATATCTTTGGATTTTTCTGCTTCTACCATCTTGAAATTCTAAACTGTGATGATCGCAAAAAACAATTTTCACATTAAGACCAATGGTAGCTAATCTTATCATTATATTTGTTAAAGGAGCAATTGAAAATACAATCTCTATCTTCTCTCTCTTTATATAATCTCTAAGCTTTTTAGTCAATTTTAAAATAGCAGTTCTAATACGAATATTTCCTCTGTAAAAATTCACTAATTGAACATTGGGATCAATATCATAGTTTATAAAGCCATCTTCATTTAATAAAATTGACATAAGCCTAACGTCATAATAACGAGATAATTCGTTTGCCATATTTATTGCTACTTTTTCCGCACCTCCAATATTACTAAGATTATATCTGACTATTGCAATTTTTTTCATCTCTATACTACTCTTCCCCTTTATCCTCACCAAGAGATATGATTTTATAATGATGTTGAATTCGCTTGTCTTCTGGAGGTAACTGCATATAATTCTCTCCATAAATAGCTGTCAAATATTCCTTGTACTTACGTGGACAACTCAATTCAATCCCTTGAAACTCTAATAAAACTGGCTCACCAAAATAATCAGAAGGTACGATTTCTCTTAATTTATAAGCCCCAGTATAGTTTCCTGCAAAAGCCTCACTAAATGAATATTTCTTAATCGCTTGTAAATATTTTTTCTGTGCCCAGTTAAAAGAAATAATCTTCTCAATATTTACAGCATTCGCAAATGCAATAATCACTTTTTCAGTCAGTGGACGGTTCTCTTTTTTCTGATTCACCAAACTATTAAATTGCGAGAGCTGGACCATCATCCTTGTATACAAGTATCTAAAAGAATGGATTTTTTTCTTTAAATCATTAGATGGCATACCATCTAATGGAAAAATGTCTATCCATAAACTTTCTACCAAATCTTCTTTACTATAATTCATGATAATCTTCGTTGAATCGTCACGAATGACAGAGAAAGCTTTTTTATAGCCAATAGTGTCTTCACTTAAAAACTTATAAGTTCTTGGTAATGAATGTGGAGCTAATTTTTTAAACTTTTCATAATCTTCTCTCGGCATACCAATGTCAATATCATCATCCCACGGTATGAAACCTTTATGACGTACCGCTCCTAACAAGGTTCCGCCTAGAGCATAGTAGGTTAGATTATTTTCTTCGCAAATATTAATGAACTCTTTCAAGATAGATAAAATCTTACCTTGGATGATTTTGATATCCGACATACTTTCCTCCTATATAAATCGAAATAAAACCGTCTTCCCAGTCTATGCTCTTTTAAGTTCTTGTTAAATACTTCTTACCATTTCACTATACGATTTTTTCAAACGAATGTTCCCCTAGCTCTTCATCGCTTTCATCAGAAAACTGATAATCCGGGTAGATTAAAGCGCCTACCAAGATCCAAAAAATATTATTATGAAGATAGAAATTCAAATCATCAATCATGGAATGAAAACTCATTAATATCAAAATCAGAGCAAGAACCCACTGGCGTTTCTTAATTATTTTAGACAAAGTCAAAGTTAGGACTGAGAGCATCAATCCCAGGATGAGTAAGCCAAATCTTTGTAAAACTTGGACATACAAATTGTCTACATACAGATAATAGGTCTGATAGTTTCTAACTCCTTCAACAGTCAGACCGTTACCGTACCATTCAACTGGTCGTCCTAGCAATCCAAAACCATACAGATTTAAAGATTTATTTGCTAAGTATAGACGGCCTCCTAACATATGATTCACTTTAAAAAGAAGGTCATTAATAAAAGAATAACCTGAATTGAGATAGGTAAATGAGACCCAAAAACTAATGATTGCATTTACAATAAAAGTCAATTTAAAAGCTTTAAAAACATATCCTAGTTTAGATAATAGCTCAGGGAACCATTTTATTAGCAAACTGCATGCCAACAATATACAGGAACTGAAAAATGTTAAACGAGAATCCGTTTGATCATATACCCAATACACAGAAAGGGATAACAGTAGCCATTTCCAATATTGGATTTTGTTTTGCTTTAAATAAAACACAATAGCGACTATGTCCATCAGTAACATTGATGGGAATAAGGCATAACGAAATCCTAGATAACTTCGTACTCGAGACTCAGAAACTTCTATATAATTCGTTATTATTCCAACTTTTGCACTGACAATAATAAAGAACAATAAACACGTACTAACGACTAATGACGTTTGCGCCACCTTCTTAAAGGGAACATCTCGTAAAGCGTAAATAAATAATATGCTTACAGGAACTTCTGAACCGAGAACAGTCATTTTCCCCACGATAAAATAAATTAAAATTGTTGCAAACAATCCAATGAGCGCTCTATAATCGTACTTTCTTTTAAACATCTCTTTAACGAACAAAAGAAAAATCGAGAAAGCTATCGCTAATTTATAAACTGTTCCAGGCATATATCGAGCATAAAAAGTCACATTTAATATCGAAACCGTTAAAAATATTCCTAAGGCAACAAGAGCCATTAGCTCCGGCAAAGATTTTATTTTTACTACTAATTTCATCCTTTTTCTTTTATCCCTATCTAAAAACTCTGTCCATATTTTTTACCGAAGAATTTTGCTTGTAGGAAGGATTTCCCTTTTTGAATCAAGTCAATTTTCTCCATATAGATAAACGGAATCTCTTTTACCCGCAAATCTTGCTTTGCCAACCAAACATTGAACAAGCGTTCGCTGACACGACCAAATAATCTAGCGTCAAAAGCAGAATAATCTCTAATATTTAATCTTCTATAGAGAGCATCGATAATCGGGAACAACCATTCACAATAGGCTACTACATTTTCTTTGGACATGATAAACATATTGAACATATAACCACTGCGCTGTTTCATGACCCGATCAAAAACCTCGATATAATCCGGTCTCAACTCGCTAACAATCTGGCGGGTCACGTCTAAATGAATGGCATCATGTGTATGTGCGTAGTGTGAGTATAGTGTTTCAATGTAATATTTCCGTTTTTTAGGAACGATCACATCATTTTCTGCTAACAAATCTTGCAATTCTGCCTTGGACAGGATAATATCATTCATATCAATCGTTTCACTATATGAGTGACGTTTTGCCGTGAAATAGCGACGATAGTGTACCAAACCGAGATAGTCACATTCTAAATTTTTCCAGGCCCAATAAAGTCCAGTTAATTCGCAATAATAGGGGTTCAAACTTGAAATATTGTCTCCTTCATTATCACATTGGTATCCTAACTTTTCTTTTCCTTCACTACCAACATGGATAGGTAGGTAAAGATCAGTATCAGCAGGCATGGTAAATTGCTTGTGTGTTGCCACGATAATTTTATAATTCTTTGTCATTTTAACCCCCTTCATTTAGATTGAACTGTTTGCTCTAAAAAAGAAATCAAACACTCGCACCCTAGTTTCATAGAGTTCACCTAAGAAACTAGTTGACTCTTTTGCCATGTTCCTAATAGACTACTCTGATTATATAACTTCGCAAGAATATTCTAAAACATGACTACCAGTATTTGATTTCGTATCAATTCCATTTTAAACTCATCAACAGATCATAAAATCCTAACAAAACATATCTGTTATTTAATGAGCCCCTTTTCCTGACAAAACTTGCTTAATGGTTAGCAAAAATATCTTTACATCTAATTTGAAAGATTGATTTCTAGGATAGTACAACTCCATCTCGCAACGCTCAGGATAATAGACTTCACTTCTCCCAGAAACTTGCCACATGCCTGTTATCCCTGGTTTGACTGAAAGCAGAAGCTCCTGTTCCTCTTGGGAATATTCTTCTAATTCCTTATCAAGGATTGGTCTAGGTCCTATAAAGCTCATTTCACCTCGCAAAACATTTATAAACTGAGGAAATTCATCAATACTCGTTTTTCTAATAAAATTCCCAATAATCGTTAAGCGCGGATCTTCGTTAGGAGGTAATTTGTAGCTATTGTCAATATATTTTTGATGTAGCTCTCTATTGGCCAAGAGAATTTCTTCAGCATTCTCAACCATTGAACGAAACTTAATGATTTTGAATTTTTTTCCATTCAAGCCTACTCGGTATTGAGTAAAGAAAATGCTACCCTTATATCCTTTTGCTTTATATATGATGAAAATAATCACGGAAGCTGGAAAGGCTAATACAACAGTTCCAACCAATCCAATAAAAAAGTCTGCAAGTTGCTTAAAACTTTTGTATAAGACTTCACTAATCTCCACTTAAACTTCACCTACTTTTCATATAATCTTCTTTTCAAAATCTACTTTTTCTTATTTTTTCCCATAGGAACCGTAGTTCCCGTATAATCCGTAAGAACCATATTTTTCAAGCTGGATATTAAATTTATTCAGAATAACTCCTAAGAATGGTGTTCCTGTTTGCTCTAACTGGTCTTTAGCTTTTTGAACTTCTCTCCGTTTTGTTGCAGAAGCTTCAGTTACCAGGATAGAGGCATCACATTTTTGTACGATAATAGCCGCATCAATGACAACACCGACAGGGGCTGTATCCACAATGATATAGTCAAAGTATTTGCGTAAAGTTTCAATCATTGCTTCAAATTTGTCACTTTGAAGAAGGGCAGTTGGATTTGGTGAAACAGCACCTGATTGAATGACAAACAAGTTTTCCACATTTGTTTCGCACAAACCGTGCGACAAATCTTTGGTCCCTGATAAGTAGTCTGTTAAACCTGTAATCTTTTCTCGAGACTTGAAGACACCTGACATGACTGAATTACGAATATCGGCATCAATAAGAAGCGTCTTATAACCTGCACGCGCGAAAGCCCAGGCAATATTGGTTGAAGTGGTAGACTTCCCTTCTCCAGGTCGAACCGAAGAAAGTGCAATCACTTTGAGACCATCCCCACTCAACTGGATATTGGTACGTAGAGCGTTATAATACTCTTCAGCTTTTTTTACAGAGTTTAATCGTTGTTGTGATAATTCTAACTTTGCCATATTTCCCTCTTTACTTTAATTTCTCAAGATTTGGAATAACACCTAAAAGTGAGATGTGCATAACTTCTTCGATATCTTCTGGACGTTTCACTCGATCATCCAATAATTCGACTAAAAGCACGATAACTATAACAATTCCTACACCTGCTATAGTGGCCATCATTGTGTTTCGACGAATATTTGGTGAAGATGGAGATGTTGCAGGTCTTGCTTCCTCAAGTGTTGTCACATCTGACACTCGTGTTACTGAAATAATCTTCTGAGCCGCTACTTCTCGTAGAGCGTTGGCGATACGACTTGCTTCTTCAGGCTTGCCATCTCGAACTGAAATGGATACGATACGAGTATCTGCAGGAACTGTTACTGAAACTTTTTTCCCAAGAGTTTTGGCATCAATGGTTAAATTTTGATCAGCCACCACTTTTTCAAGTACATCCTGTGAGAGGATGATTTCACGGTAGTCTTTTACCAAGTATGAACCTGCCTGCAAATCTTGGTTAGTCAAACCTGGTTTATCTGCTTGGTTACGATTGACAACATAGATGCGTGTGGTACTAGCGTACTGCGGCTTTATTACAAACGAGCTATAAGCAAAAGCTGCTAGACCTGCTACTAGCGCAACTAAGGCGATGAGGAATTTTCGTTTCCAAAGCACTTTTACTAATTGAAATACATCAATTTCAAATTTTTCTTGTTCTTTCATCATTTCTCCTAAATAAGTTGATCATTTATAATTTTTGATGGATTTGTTATAAAAAGCTCACGAGCTTTTCCTGGTCCATATTTTTTAGCAATGAGTTCATAAGCTTCTCTCATATAAGGTGGACGATTATCCAGGTTATGCATATCGCTAGCCACTACATGTACTAAGCCCTTGTCCAAAAAATACCTAGCACGCTTTTTCATAAATTTGTAGGTGTCACCAAATAGTCGTGGTTTTAATACACTCGAACTATTAATCTGCATATAGCAGCCCATATTGATGAGCTCCCTTACTTTTTTCTCATCATTTTCCAAGGTGTGATAACGCTCAATATGAGCAACCACAGGTGTAATCCCCGACATTAGAACTTTTGTCAAGGCGCTATGAATATCTCTGTAGGGTGTATTCATGCTAAACTCGATCAAGGCATAACGAGTACCATTGAGTTTTGGGATGATGTTTTGCTCAAGTTTTTCTATAACATCACTTGAAAAATAAATCTCAGCTCCGTATACTACATTCAAGTCTGGAGCAACTTCTCGAGCCAACTGTTTGACTTCGCTAAAATTAGCTGCAATTTTATCCTCAGGTGTTTCAAACATCCCTTTTCGACGATGAGAGGTTGAGACAACGGTTCGAACACCTTGTGCGTAAGCTTCCTCTAGGAGAGCCTTGCTCTCAGCTCGATTTTTAGGACCATCGTCAACATCGAAAACAATATGCGAATGAATGTCAATCATCTTATTTTCCTTCCATGGTATCTTTAATGGCCGCCTTAACAGTCTCCAAGCTCGTTGGATCAATTTCTAACATGTAAAGATTGCTATCTGGCATAGCGTAAGACGGAAGCCCCATACGTCCAATACCTTTCAAATCTTGATTGGTAACGGTATATTTCCCACCGCTTGCTAATTGAGTATTTACAAGACTAACCATTGTTTCTGGTGGCATATTGGTCTGGATCGAATCCTGCAAACTTTGAATGATGCTATCGTAATTTTTCAGAGCTTCCGCCGAGGTTAATTTCTGAATAATCGCCGCAATGACTTTTTGTTGGTTACGACCGCGATCCCCATCACCGTTCGTCAAGGAGTAGCGTTCACGAACAAAACCTAAAGCCAGTTCTGAATCAAGATGGATATTTCCAACCGGGTAGTGTTTGCCATTTGTATGTGCAGTAAACTCTTGGTCATTATAGACATCAACGCCTCCAAGAAGGTCAATCAACTTCAAGAAAGAGGTGAAATTGAGACGAGCATAGTAGTTCAAGTCGATACCATAAAGATTTTCTAAGGTATGGATAGAAGCATCTACGCCATAGATACCCGCATGCGTCAACTTATCGTTTTGGTTATTCCCGCCATCCGCGATAGGAACGTAGGCATCTCGTGGAGTTGTCGTCAAGAGAATCTTCTTGGTATCCTGATTAACTGTCATGATAATATTGACATCTGAGCGCGAAACAGAACTGATAGGACCATAGGTATCAATCCCGCTGACATAAACATTGAAAGAATTCCCTGTAGCAACCTTAGGAGCTTCCACTTTCTTTGTCAAATCCTTAGTATAGATTTTCTTAATCTTTTTAGCATGGTCAGGATATTCCTGTTCAATCAGATTTTCAAAAACGCTGTTTAAGACAATTGCTTTGGTTTCTCCATTTAACAAACTCTTATAGGATGCTAGGTAAGAAGAAGCTTCCTCAACTGTCAATTCCTTGCTTTGAGTTGTTTTAATGTCATCTATCAATTTTTGAATATTCTCAGCATCTGTTCCTGTTGGAGCAGTTACGCTAGAAAGTTGAGAAACGTTATCGATCTCACTATCTGCTAGTACCGCCACACTCATAGAGTAGCTTGAATAATTCGACGTTGCGTTGAATTGATTTGCAAGACTGACAAATTGATTTACAGCTACCAAAGCTACAGAGCTGAATAAGACTGATAGCAATAGTACTATCAAAGTGAAAATCTTGGCTTTCCGTTTTACTATTAACAACAGAGACAATAAAGCGATAAGCGCTAAAACTATTGCCAAAATAACATTAAAATAACTGACCGCTAAAATCTGATACCTAAAAATCAGAAACAATAAAAAAGAAGCAAGAACAACATAGATTAGCAACAAACCTACATTTAAACTCTGCTGAAACTTACTAGATTTACCTTTTTTAATGCGTCTACTTTTCATGGAACACCTCTACAAAACATTTTAATTTAATTATATCATAAATTGCCTCTCAAGGCCATCAACACCAATCAAGAAAGCACTTGCTTTTGGTAAGTGTTTTCGTTTTTTATATTTACTATAGTTTTTACTCCTTTTTGTGTTCCCAAAACACAACTATAATAAAAAAATAGAGCTCTTAAAAAGCTCCATTTTTTATTATTTAACGTGACTTTCGAATTCTTTTTGACTCTTTTCGACAGAATTTTTACGTTCTTGTTCCCATTTGGCTTTAGCTTCGTCAAATTGAGCAGTTGTTACTACTTCAGTTTGCAATCTCATGTACTTGTAGTTACTTCCAGTACCTTTGATTCCGACAAGTGAGTAAGCTCGTGTAAATGGTGTCACACGTGTTACTGAAGCCCCACCACCATTTGAATTTACAGGGAGCAATAGCGAACTATCAATCAGCCAAGCTTGTGCGTCTGCATAATTTTCATAACGTTTGGCTACGTCTGTATTTTCTGCATCTGCCGCTTTCAATTTTTGAGTATATTGGTCCAATCCGATACTTGTAATCTTATCAGTATCCTTGCTTGGATCAAGTCCTAAAATCTTGAGATAGAATCCATCCTCAGCATTGAAAGGATTGAGATAAGTTGATGGATCTTGGTAGTCTGCAGACCAACCATCCAAGTTTAAATCATAGTCATGATCAGCTGTGGTTGGCGCTTGGAATGTCGCGTTGGCATAGTCTTCTGTTGAAATTTGAACGACATCAATCACTACATTTTCTGCCCCAAGAGTTGATTCGACAGATTGTTTAAGCGAATGAATCTTTGGAAGCAAGGTTTTGTTAACTTGGTCTACAGGCAAGTCCAAATGAATTGGGAAGGTCACACCTTGTGCTTCTAATTCTTTTTTAGCCTCTGCAAACTGAGCTTGTGCTTTTTCTTTATTGAAGTAGCCGTCCTGGGCGTCTTCAAGATTCATATTTGACCACTGTGTACCATAGTTTACCAACTTAGATGCGACTGTCTCACCAAAAGTCTTGTCACCTACTTGCACGAAAGTTGGTGGCACAAGTGTGTTACGAAGAGTATTTTTAGCTGCTTCTTCTCCATTAGACTGAGCCGAATAAGCTGTACGGTCAATGGCAAAGTTGATTGCTTGACGGAAATTTTTATTTAAAATCGCAGCTTGGGTAGCTTGTTTTTGCTCATCGCTAGTCTTAGCTGTATGATTGTATGTTTGGCGATTAACGTTAAAATTATAGTACCAAGAAGTCGCATCCTGTAAGCTATAGACGATATTGTCCTTGTATTTTTCCTTTGTCTTAGCAAAGTTTGAACTGTTTGGATAGACTCCTGCAGATGAGTAAGCACCACTTTCAAAGTTACGAATCGTCATATCTTGATCCGAACCATCAACATAAGCCAACTTAACTCTTTCAATCGTCACTTTTTCTTGGTCATAGTAATGAGGGTTCTTCATGTACTCGAGTGATGATTTTGATGTGAATTCTTTTAACAAATAAGGACCACTGTAGAGAATGCTATCTGGTTTTAATTCCCCAAATTCTTTACCTTTAGAAGTCAAGAATTCTTCATTGACTGGAAAGAGGATACTATTGGTTGTTTTAGAGTTCCAGAATGGTTCTGGACGTGTCAAAGTATATTGGACAGTGTAATCATCTACAGCTTTCACACCAACATTTGAAAAGTCAGTATTTGCGCCTGTCACATAATCATCTAATCCCTTGATTGAGTTCTGAATCAAATCAAGCGCTTGACTCTTGTTATCCGCTGCATACTTGATACCTGTGACGAAATCTTGTGCTTTAATTGGGGCGTATTCTTCCCCGTCAGCCGTGAACCATTTAGCATCTTGACGAAGTTTATAAGTGTAAGTCAAACCATCCTTTGAAACACTCCAATCTTCTGCAAGAGCAGGAATGAGATTTCCATAATTGTCATTTTCAAGCAAACCATCTACCAAGTTGGTAATAACATTAGTATTGTCACCAGAATAATCCAAAATGTAGTTGAAGGTTGTTGGATCGGCACCAAATGTTGACGAGTAGGTTTTAGCATCTGATGCTGACTTCCCACACGCTGTCAATAAGACCGCCGCGGCAAGCGTCAACCCCGCTCCAATCAGTCGTTTTTTGAGTTTCATGATTCATTCTCTCCTTATATGTTAGGTTTTATGACATGTATCTATTCTATCAAATTTCGCCCCAAAAGTAAAGTTATTTAATTATTCGCCCTCTCGTCAGTATATGAAAAAAAAGAAAGAAAGCCCGCATAAAATCAGGATTTCTTTCATCGTTGTTTAAGATTATTTAACGTGGTTGGCTAACTCTTTTTGATATTTAGCGTTTGTTTCAAGTTTCTCTTTTTGCCATTTCTTAAGAGCTTCTTCGTATTCTTTAGTGGTTACAATATCATTTTGCAACTCTAAACCTTTAAATACAAACGGATCTCCCTTGATCCCAACTTGAGAGTAGGCTTTCGAAAATGGTACTGTACGACTAACTGTAGGAGAACCTCCTGAAGATGCTACAGGAATGAGAAGTGAACTATCAGATACCCAAGCCTGTGCTTTAGCATATTTTTCATAGCGTTTGTTAAGGTCGGTTGTTTCTGATGCTGCATCATCCAAGAGTTTCTTGTACTCATCAAGTCCAACTTGAGCCATGACTTCTGGATCTTTACCTTTTGTGATACCCAAGTGTTTAAGGGCAGAACCTTTCTTAGCATCCAAGATATTTAGATAGGTAGCTGGATCTTGATAGTCTGGTCCCCAACCAGTTCCATTCAAGTCATAGTCTTTTTGAGAAGGAACCTTAGCTTGAGATGTAATACTCATTTTCTCATTATCTGTCATTTGAAGGACATCGATGACAACATTTTCAGTTCCAAGCGCTGCTTCGACAGATTGTTTGAGGGAATTGGTTTGTTGAACAGCAATGACATCTGTCTGTTCAACTGGAATATCCAAATGGATTGGGAAGGTTACACCTTTAGCTTGCAATTCTAATTTTGCTTTTTCAAAGGCAGCTTTTGCTTTTGTTGGATTGTAAAGAGTGTCTTTACCATCTGTCAAAGCTACATCTTTCCACTGGTCTCCGTATGTTACCAATTGTTCTTGAGCCAATTCACCGAAAGTCTTTTCACCGACCTGAACATAGTCATAAGGTACAAGACTGGTACGGATAATCTTGTCCGCTCCTTCTTCACCATTCATCTGAGCAGAATAAGAATGACGGTCAAGAGCAAAGTTGATTGCCTGGCGGAAGTTTTTATTGAGAAGTGCTTCTTTAGTTGAAGTTTTTTGTGCTTCATCTGTCTTCGCTGTTTTATTATAAGACTGACGATTTACGTTGAAAGTAAAGTAATAGCTTGTCGCTTCTTGAGGACTATAAACAATCTTATCGCCGTATTCTTTCTTAGTTGAGTCAAAACTTGAACTAGTTGGGAAGAGGCGAGCTGTTGTATAGGAACCTGATGCAAAGCTACGGATCAATGATTCTTGGTCAGAACCGTCGTAGAAAGTCAATTTGACGTGGTCAATCTTAACATTGTCCTTGTCCCAGTAGTTTGGATTCTTTTCGTACTCAATCACTGATTTTGAAGTGAAGTTCTTCAAAATATATGGACCGTTGTAGAGAATACCTGAAGGTGTAGCTGCACCATAATCTTTACCTTGAGAGTTTAGGAATTCTTCATTAACTGGGAGCATAGTCGCTGTTGTTACCTTAGAATTCCAAAAGCTTTCTGGTTTGTTCAAGGTATACTCAACCGTATAGTCATCAACTGCTTTGACACCGACTGTTGAGAAGTCATTCGTTTCACCGCTAACGTATTCTGCCAAACCTTTGATAGAATCTTGGATAAGAGTTAGACCATCTGACTTACCATCAGCAGCATGCTTCAAACCAGTCACAAAGTCTTGAGCCTTGACCTCAGCGTACTCCTCACCTTCAGAAGTATACCATTTGACACCTTTACGTAGTTTGTAAGTGTAGGTCAAACCGTCTTGTGAAACCGACCAGTCTTCAGCAAGAGATGGAATCAAGTTTCCGTATTTGTCATTTTCCAAGAGTCCGTCGACCAAGTTAGCGATGACGTCCGATGTTGAACTTTTACTAGTAACGCTATAGTCCAATGTTGATGGATCGATGGCATATACGTATGAAAATGTTGTAGGAGCATCTGCTTTTTTCTCTGTCTTTCCACAAGCCGCTAAAAGAAGAGCTGCACTCATCGTTATCCCTGCTACTGCGAGCAACTTTTTCGATTTCATCGGTATTCTCCTTTAAAATACTATTTTTCACCATTATACCCTATTTTTTTATAAAAGCAAGGGTTTTCATGCAATTTTTTAGAAAATTCAAAATAATATTTTTTAAAGAAATTCCTACACTTATTTTAGAAAAAACTCAAGCATCTTGGATACTTGAGTTTTTTAGGTTTAATTGGCTAATTCGACGCAGAAGGCATCCCAAGGAGCTAGTGTTAATTGCTCGAGTTTGTCTGGAACATCGGTGTTGGCAACCAAGACTGATTTGAGAACCCCATTAAAGTGAAATTCTTGTTCTTGATTTGAGAGGTTAGCTACCACTAGGAAACGGCGTTCCCCGTCCTTACGGATATAGGCAAAGACTTTCTCAGCCGTTTCTAATAATTCAAAGTCAGCTTGAACCAGCCAGCTGTTTTCTTTGCGAATCTGAACTAGTTTTTGATAAGTATAGAAGATGGAATCTGGATTTGCTAAAGCCTCTTCTACATTAATCTTCGCATAGTTTGGATTGACTGATAGCCAAGGTTTTGCACTTGAAAAACCAGCATAATCTGTAGAATCCCACTGCATTGGCGTACGAGCATTGTCACGTCCAATCACACGAATGCTATCCATAATTTGCTCTAGCGGTACACCTTGTTCTAGCGCTTCTTTGGCATAGTTGATAGACTCAATATCTTCTACTTGCTCCAAGTTTTCAAATGGGAAATTGGTCATACCGATCTCTTCACCTTGATAGATGTAAGGCGTCCCCCTCATCAAATGAAGTAAGATCGCAAAAGCCTTAGCTGATTTCTCACGATATTGCTCCTCATCCCCCCAAATGGAAACAATGCGTGGAAGGTCATGGTTGTTCCAGAAGAGGGAATTCCAACCATCTTCAACCCCCAATTCTGTCTGCCACTTGTTGAAAATCTCTTTTAATTTCCCTACATTTAACTCTTTTTGGTAGTGCCACTTAGGTTGCCCTTCCTGATACTGAAGACAGATATGTTCAAACTGGAAGACCATAGACAGTTCTTGTCCTTTTGGATCTGAATAGAGTTTTGCGATTTCTGGTGTCGCTCCCCATGTCTCCCCTACTGTCAAGAGCTCTTTGTCACCGAAAGTAGCCTGATTCATTTCCTTGAGATAGGGATGGAGCATGGGACCATTGTTGACAACCTTCTGGTCAGGTATCTTGCCAATCATGTCAATAACGTCCATACGGAATCCACCAATCCCTTTATCAATCCAGAAATTCATCATCTCATAGATTTTATGACGGAGCTCTTCGTTTTCCCAGTTGAGGTCTGGTTGTTTCTTACTGAAAAAGTGCAGATAATATTGACCAGACTTTTCATCGTATTCCCAAGCAGAACCACTAAAAGTAGAGGTTAAATCATTGGGTTTATCTCGCCAAATATAGTAGTCACGTTCGGGACTTTGGGGATTTTCACGCGCTTCGATAAACCAGGCATGCTCGTCTGAGGTATGATTGACAACCAAGTCCATGATGATTCGAATATCTCGTTTTTTGGCTTCAGCGATCAGCTGGTCCATGTCTTCCATGGTTCCAAAGATAGAAGCGATGTCTTGATAATTTGAAATATCGTAACCATTATCATCCATAGGACTATCATAGACAGGCGAAAGCCAAATTGCTGTGATCCCAAGCTTAGCTAAATAGTCTAACTTGCTAGTTATTCCGGGTAAATCACCAAACCCATCTCCATTACTATCCTTGAAACTTTTTGGATAAACTTGATAGACAACTGCATTATGCCACCATTTTTCTTGCATCTTTTCACCTCTTTTAACTTAACTTTACTCCATCATAGACTTTTTTTATCATTTGTGCAAGCGTTTGCTCTATCTTTTTTCTTACTTTTATTACTCTGTAGTTTCTTATCTTTTATTTTTTTTATATAATAGAAAACAGAGGTAAAAAAATGAAAAAACAAGCTTTTAGTTCTGAAAAATATCTAAACTTACAACGCGACCATATTTTGGAGCGTATTCATCAATTTGACGGCAAACTATACTTGGAGTTTGGGGGCAAGATGTTGGAAGATTTCCACGCAGCCCGTGTCCTTCCTGGATATGAGCCGGATAACAAAATCAAACTCTTGCAAGAGTTGAAAGAACAAGTCGAGGTTGTCATTGCCATTAACGCTAGCAATATCGAGCACTCAAAAGCTCGTGGTGACTTGGGTATCTCTTACGACCAAGAAGTGCTTCGTTTGATTGATAAATTTAACGAACTTGGTATCTTTGTTGGCTCTGTGGTTATTACCCAATATGCTGGTCAACCTGCAGCTGATGCCTTCCGTAATCAATTAGAAAAAAATGGAATTGACTCGTATCTCCACTACCCAATCAAGGGATATCCGACAGATATGGATCATATCATCTCTCCTGAAGGTATGGGGAAAAATGACTATATCAAAACTAGTCGCAATTTAATTGTCGTGACTGCTCCTGGACCTGGTTCAGGTAAGTTGGCAACTTGTATGTCTAACATGTACCACGACCAACTGAATGGCATCAAATCTGGTTATGCTAAGTTTGAAACCTTCCCAGTATGGAACCTTCCACTGCATCACCCAGTCAATTTAGCCTATGAAGCTGCTACTGCAGACCTTGACGATGTCAATATGATTGACCCATTCCATCTCCAAACTTATGGAGAAACTACAGTCAACTACAATCGTGATATCGAAATTTTCCCTGTTCTTAAGCGTATGCTCGAACGTATCTTGGGTGAATCTCCTTATGCATCTCCAACTGACATGGGTGTAAATATGGTTGGTTTTGCAATCACTGATAACGATGCTGCAATTGAAGCATCGAAACAAGAGATTATCCGCCGCTACTACCAAACAGTTCTCGACTTTAAAGCCGAAAAAGTTGCTGAGTCTGCTGTCAAGAAAATCGAACTTCTCATGAATGATCTCGGCATCACACCAGCTGACCGTAAGGTAGCTGTTGCTGCTCGACAAAAAGCTGAAGAAACAGATGGACCTGCTCTAGCACTTGAGTTACCTTCTGGTGAAATTGTCACTGGTAAGAACTCGGAACTCTTTGGTCCAACAGCTGCTGCTGTGATCAATGCAATCAAAAAGTCAGCTAACATCGATGCCGAAACAAAATTAATTGAACCAGAAGTGGTGAAACCAATCCAAGGTTTGAAAATTAATCACTTAGGTAGTCGCAATCCACGTCTTCATTCTAATGAGATTCTCATCGCTCTTGCAATTACAGCTATGCAGAATCCTGATGCAGACCGTGCTATGAAAGAACTCGGAAATCTCAAAGGTAGCGAAGCTCATTCTACGATCATCTTAACGGACGAAGATAAGAATGTTCTCCGTAAATTGGGAATTAACGTAACCTTTGATCCCTACTACCAATACGACCGTTTATATCGTAAGTAGATTGAAAACTAGTAAGAACTTCTTATCAAGTATCACCCCTCTTCGATAGATTTCGAATCTCTCTTAAGGGGTGACTTTATTTTATGATTCTGACGATTTCCGACTATCTTCTTTTCTAATTATTCTAACATTACTTCGGGAGTTTATTAAAAATGAGAGAATTACTCAGTCAAAAAGAGCAAAGGCAATTAAAGATTTTAGAATATTTGTTTGAAAATCCTGACTGGATTTACCTAGATGATTTATCTAAAACCATTGGACACAATGCTCGCATCATTAAAAGTGATATCAAAGAATTACGTGAAATCTTTCCTGATTTTGATATTCGACACTCAACTGCGGGGATAATGATGGTGAATACGAAAAATAATGGCATTGAGCGAATTTACCAATATTTTTTACAGACGTCTGAATATTTTCAAATTTTAAAAGAATTTTTCCTTTTGGACAGCCCCTTTACCTATGAGCATCTTGCCCAGTCTCTGGATATTTCCCTCCCTTCTTTGCGAAAGAAAATTGCAGATATCAATAAGACACTTGATGGAACTTACCGCTTTAAGCTCAAGGTAACCCCAATATCTATCATTGGAAATGAAAAAGATATTCGATTTTTCTTCTCCCAATTTTTCCACGAAGCTTATAATTTTCTGGACTGGCCCTTTGAGGAGGTTAAGGAAGAAAATATAAATAATTTTGTCTCTTTCTTCATCAATTTGGCGAAATTCCCTGCAAAATATCAAAATCTTTACCAAATCAGAACACAGGCTACAGTCGATTTGCACCGAATGAAGAGAGGATATTTCGTTCAGTTATCAGAACAAAACATTTCCTGGTTAAATCCTATTTTCGACCAACTACCCGATTTTCAGCATCAGTTACAAGAATTGGCCCAAGGACTTAACATTGATATCAATCCGGAAAATCTCTATCAAATCTTCAGTCCATTTGCTGAACCTAGCCTCTTCTTCACAGTCGAAGACTTTCTAGCTGCTCGTCAATCTGACGAAAAAGTTAATTTGTCCTATCATGCTGCACGAGACATTCTGGACAACTTGACTCGAAGATTTGGTGTTCAATTTTCAAATACGGATACCTTGATTTGGAATCTTCATAACACTGCCTTGCTTGAGCGAAGAGAAATCAACTCCGAATCGATCATTTCACAAAATAAAGACTATACACTTGGAAAGATTAAAAAATTCTTCCCTAATTTTTATGAAGCAACCGTCTTTGAAATGATGCGCTATAAGAATATTATGGGACAAAAGGAGAAGATACCTGCTCTTTCTCACCTGATCTACACCCTATTTACCCACGCAGAGGGGCTTACAGATCAATTATTTGAACATAAAAAGAAAGTCAAAGTCTTAGTTCTCAGTGAGTATGACTTTGCTCATCCAGAATTCTTGATATCTCTCTACGAATTCCATACTGCAAATAACATCCAGTATGAAACTTGGGATAAAGAAACCCTAAATATCGAAGAAATTAGGCAAAGTGACTATGACGCTATTATCACTAATTTTGATATTAAAGAAATTGATAATAAGCGAATCATGAACATTAGCCGACTATCTATTCTGCAAGTTGTTAACGAACTCAATAAGATTTCCATGCAAGATTTATAATAAAAAAAGTCTAGTTAAACTAGACTTTTTTGTTATTCTACCGTTACAGACTTAGCAAGGTTACGTGGTTTGTCCACATCGAGTCCACGGTGTAGGGTTGCAAAGTAAGCGACTAATTGCGTTGGTACGACCATTGAGATTGGTGAGAGGTAAGGGTGTACGGTCGTAAGAACGATATCGTCTGTATTTTTGGCAACATTTTCTTCTGCGATGGTGAGGACCTTAGCACCACGCGCTACCACTTCTTGGATATTTCCACGAGTGTGGTTGGCAAGGACTGGGTCTGACAAGAGGGCCAAAACAGGTGTCCCATCTTCAATCAAAGCAATCGTTCCATGCTTGAGCTCCCCAGCCGCAAAACCTTCACATTGGATGTAAGAAATCTCTTTGAGCTTGAGACTGGCTTCCATGGCTACATAATAATCTTGACCACGTCCGATGTAAAAGGCATTGCGTGTTGTTTCAAGAAGGTCACGAACCTTAGCATCAATCAATTCTTTCTTTGAAAGTGTTGATTCGATAGACTGTGCTACGATAGACAACTCGTGAACCAAGTCAAATGCTTGAGCTTTTTCGTTACCATTTGCTTCACCAACTGCTTTTGCAAGGAAGGCAAGGGCTGCGATTTGGGCTGTATAAGCCTTGGTTGAAGCTACAGCAATTTCAGGGCCTGCGTGAAGCAACATAGTATGGTTGGCTTCACGTGAAAGGGTTGATCCTGGCGCGTTTGTCACTGTCAAGCTTGGAATTCCCATTTCATTGGCCTTAACCAAAACCTGACGGCTATCAGCTGTTTCACCAGATTGGCTGATAAAGATGAAGAGTGGTTTCTTGCTGAGAAGTGGCATCCCATACCCCCACTCAGAGGAGATGCCAAGTTCAACTGGTGTATCTGTCAATTCTTCTAGCATCTTTTTAGAAGCAAATCCTGCATGGTAAGAAGTTCCAGCTGCAAGAATGTAGATGCGGTCCGCGTCTTGAACAGCCTTTATAATAGCTGGATCTACGACAACTTGACCAGCCTCATCTGTGTAGGCTTGGATCAGCTTACGCATCACCGTTGGTTGCTCATCGATTTCCTTGAGCATGTAGTAAGGATAAGTTCCCTTACCGATATCAGACAAATCAAGTTCAGCAGTGTAGCTAGCACGCTCACAACTATTGCCATCATAGTCTTGCACTTCGACGCTATCAGCCTTGACAATTACCAACTCTTGGTCATGGATTTCCATGTATTGGTTAGTTTCACGAATCATGGCCATGGCGTCTGAGCAAACCATGTTGTAGCCATCGCCAAGACCAATCAAAAGTGGTGATTTGTTTTTGGCCACATAGATGACATCTGGATTTTCAGAGTCGATCAAAGCAAAGGCATAAGAACCACGGATGATGTGAAGGGCTTTTTTGAAGGCTTCAAGTACTGACAATCCGTCTTCTTCAACAAATTTTCCAATCAAGTGAACGGCGATTTCTGTATCTGTTTGTCCCTTGAAGTGGTGACCTGCAAGGTATTCTTCCTTGATTTCAAGATAGTTTTCAATCACCCCATTGTGCACCAAGACAAAACGTCCTGTCTCAGAGCGGTGTGGGTGAGCATTGTCCTCTGTTGGTTTTCCGTGAGTGGCCCAACGAGTATGTCCAATACCAGTTGTCCCCTCAACGCCTGCTGTCTTGGCAGACAATTCTGCAATACGACCAACAGCCTTGACCAGATGGCTTTCAGCACCACCTAGAACAAAAATTCCAGCCGAATCATAACCACGGTATTCGAGTTTTTCAAGTCCTTGAATCAAAATATCAGTTGCATTTGAGTTTCCAACAACACCAACAATTCCACACATAGTATATACGACACAGACAAGCTGTGCTTTCTCCTTATCGAAATTGGTATAGTCTGATTTTCTGTTTATAGAATCAGTGAAAACAGTATATACTTGTTTCTTTCGCTTGTCAAGAATAAAAATTGGTATAGCTCAATTACTTTTGAACCGCAAACAAAAAACCATTCAAAAAATAGCTCTTGAATGGTTTAGAAATATAGCTGATCAACTTATGTCTATACCCTATCGAACACCAGACATCACAGTTTATCTGTTCTCACTCCTCGCAGCCTATTATTTATTAGATTGGAAGGGATAAGTACTTTCAAAAGTTTCCACTATCTCTACTAAACGATCATCCAAATAGGTCATAGCTTGATCTCTGATTGGATTAGGAATTCCATAATAGGCCTCTGCAAGACCTCCACAGATAGCAGCGATCGTATCACTATCTCCTCCGATGGAAATAGCATTTCTGATAGCATCTTCAAAATCTTGTGACTCAAAAAAGGCTTGGAAGGCCTGAGGAACTGAACCTTGACAAGTTACATCAAAGCTATAATCTTCACGGATTTGGTCTAGGGTAAAGTCCATCGGGTAGTAATTTTTATCGATGTAGTCTCTGATCTCATGACGGCTAGAACCAGTTCTAGCCAAGAAGATCGCTACTGCAACTGCTTCTGCACCTTTTAGTCCCTCAGGATGGTCATGACTCACTTCTGTCACTGCTTGGGACAAAGCCTTTGCCTGCTCTATACTATCTGCCGCAAAACCGACAGCGCTAATTCTCATGGCAGATCCATTCCCATAACTCCCATAGGGTTGAGGATCATCTGAAAAAATCCAGTAGAAAAAATGACCGCCATATCCACAATCTGGATATTGTCTCCCTATCTCTTGCATGTATTTCACTGCATTTTTAGAGAGTTGACTCCAGTCTTCCCTACTAGCCAATAAGGCTTTAGCAACCGCCAAAGTCATAACACTATCGTCCGTCGGGCAAGAATCACGAGTGAACAAATCAAACTCTTTACTCTTATGATTATCCGCCTCAAATCGGGAACCAATAATATCTCCAATAACTGCTCCTAGCATAAGCTACCCCCCTAGAAGTTTTTCTCCTGTTCACAGGTAATATTTCATGAATTTTCTTCATTATACCATGTTTACTATTGTTTCGGTATTTCCTATGCAATCTACAGGCAGTTTTGTTTCAGCCCAAGATAAGCATAGGTTCGAGTACGTGGACAATCTTTTTCCATCTTCACCCTAAAATAAAACCGATGCTCCCTGCCGTCCTTGGTATTTTCCTTATTCAAGACAAAGTAGTCCTTTTGGTTAATAGCCATGGTTCGTAGGATGTCGTCAATCAAAAAAGTCAGGGGCACATTCATGGCAGAGTATTTTTGAAAATCTTCCTCAAAACGAATGTAGTCATCTGAGAAATAGTCCATCTGCAATTTATTTTCATAAAGCTCTTTTCTAGTCATAAACTTCCTCCTGACAAAGTTGGATTGCGAGAATGTCTTGGCCCCTTAGCAGTCTATAACCCTCATCCGTTTTAACAGAGACTTCTTGAGGAGATAATTCTCTTACTTCACCGATTATCGTGCTTTTATGATTATTCTCCTTGACCACAAAAGAGCCTTTTAGTCGATTTATATAGAGTTGAGAGAGCAAGAGCAACTTCTCAACAGGAGTCAAATCTGTCGAGAAATCGACACGATTTTTTTCTTCACTGAGCGAGCTCGTATGCTCTGATAAAAAGAAGCCCATCCACTTCTGCATCCCTGGATCCTGATAGTCCCTTGCGGATTGGAAGGGTAAATAAGAACGATCAATCATTTGAGTCCATCTAATCCTCCAGCAGAATGTCCTCCGATGAGCTTACTTCTGGCAATACTTCTCGACGCATCCTCTAAGGCAGTCGCCTTCAAAAGGGAAGTAAAGCCGAATTGTTCTCGAATGGAATCAATGGCTGTCTGGAGCCTTTCTTCTTTTTCTACTTTATCAACATCATCAAAAAGGGAAATCAACGCAAAGGATTCATCCACAAATCCTGAATAACTAACGGCAACACTCCTAACGGCCCCAGAAGTATATTTGCTGTGAAATAATTCCAGGACATGACCAACCAAAATACTGGTGTTATTGGTTGGTTCAACCTTCATCTGAGTATGGATGGAGCGTTTTTGTTCCTGCTTAGAAAAACCAAGATGAATAGATACCACTGTCGCCTTTTTACTAGCTCTTCGAAGCCTGATAGCCACCTGCTCAGCCATCTCTCGAAGGATAATTTCAATATCTCGCCGTTTGACATAGTCTCTCGGTAAAATTTGCGAATTGCCCAAGCCATGAGATTTTGGCTTATAGGGGTTATGAACATTACTCTCATCTATCCCATTAGCATGAAACCACAAGCGAAGTCCAGCTTGACCAAGTTCCTTCTTCAGGACATCAGGATTGCTATTGGCTAACTCCTTAATCGAATGAATCCCTAAACCATTCAAGCGCTTCTCCATCCGATGCCCAATCCCCCAAAAGTCAGTCATTTTAGGAATAGACCAGACCTTATCTTCCACATCTTGATAGGACCAATTGGCTCGCATGGTCGGTGTGTGCTTGGCTTCATTATCCAAGGCCAACTTAGCAAGCAGAGGATTGGCATTCGACATGCCGACCGTCGAGTAAATCCCTGTCTGCCGCCAGATATCCCTCTGAATACGAGCCGAAAGCATATCCAACTTATCTTTGCGAGAAATCTGCTGGTCTGGGACAAAATAATTGAGCGAACTAGTCAAATCGATAAAACCTTCGTCAATAGAGTAGGGATAGATATCATCTGGACTGGCATAATTCTGGAAAATGCGCTGAATTTCCATATTGACCGCGATATACTTATCCATCCGAGGAGGGACAATGACTGTCACTCGAGCCCAATCCTCGATAAATTTCACATAGGCTGGATCTGCCCGCAAGCCTTGTTTTTTGGCATTGTAGTAGGAAAATTTACGCGTCTGGATATCAAAGGGCAGGTCATAGGCACGACCGACATTTGCTTTCCCAAAGACCTTTTTGAACATAGGTGAGGAGGCAAGAATAAGCCCAACAGAATTATCCGCTCGACTCATGACACAAAGGGAGGTTTTGAGGGGATGGAGTCCTCTTTCCACACACTCAACACTGGCATAAAAGGACTTCATATCAACAAAGGCAATATCACTTTTGGGCTCTCTGGAATAATCAAAGTAGCCCATAGACTATCCCTCCATCGGTACAAAATTACCCACGATAATGCCCACAATTCGCGGATCTTCTTCGTAAGAAATGTGAATATCCTTGTATTTAGGATTGATAGAGACCAGACGCAGACCATCTTCTTCACGGTAGACCCGTTTGATATAGGTCTGGTTATTGCAAACCACTGCATAGACAGCACCATCATAATCAAATCCTGTCTCTCGAATCAGAGCCACGGAACCATTTTGATATTTAGGTTCCATAGAATCCCCAGACACCCATGAAGCAAAATCGTGAGCCAATTCTTCATTGAAGTAAACCGTATCAAAGTTTCGATCATCATAAACCGAAGCTCCGATACCAGCCGACATGCGTTCATAGACGTGATACTCGTAGAGTTTTTCTGAAATAGCAGTCACCTTCTTGGCTTGTTCTTCTTGAGCCAAATTACGGGCATAGACTACCACCTTTTCTTTCCCTTGGTTCGAGAGGCTATTATAGAGACGGACAATTTCGATTTGGGTGAAATAGCCTTTTGGTACTTTTAAAAGATCTTCTAGTTGAGCAACCTTCTCTTTAGAAGGCTCCTTGACTCCGCGTTCCCAAGCTGAATAAGCCTGAAAACTAATGCCAAGCTGCTCTGCAATTTCTTTCTGTGTTAGCTTTAACTCTTTTCTCCGAGCTTTGAGTTTTTCTGGTTGGTACATGTTTTACCTCCTAGCGTGATGTTTTCATCGTAGGTTGACTTTGTTTCCAAAATTCAACCATTTTGGTTTAGTTTTATTATATAAAAAAAGTAGACGAATGTCTACTAGAAATGTTGAGGTTTGGCAAACGGCTGGTAATGATGATGCTATAGATTCCTTATCTCAAATACTGCCGTATTAATCCACTCGTTATTCATTTGAAAGTCATTTTCTATGATTTTACTAAAGGTAAAACCATTTTTTAAAAGCACTCTCTGAGAAGCCAGATTGTACGTTGCCGTCCCCGCAATAATCTTATGTAAACCATAAGTAGTAAAGGCCTTTTCTAAAACGAGTTTAACCGCTTCGCTGGCATATCCTAAATTAGTAACATTTTCTCCAATCCTATATCCAAGTTCTGCTGTTTTTCTATCCTTCCCTAAAACACTTAAATTGATTCTTCCAACCATAACACCTTGTGTATCTCTAATAAGATGCATGTAGACATCATGATTCTCTTGTTCCCTTAACAATTCCCTTGTAATTTCTTTAAAACTTTCTGAATCAAAATAGTGAGCTGGTCTAGGAGGTAAACTTCGCTCAAAATACTCTCTATTTTCTTTTTCAAAAGAATAAACATCTATGCTATTTTCTTCAGACATCAACTCTAAACTTATCATTGTAAACCACCTCCTATCATTCTATAAATTCAAATGTAGTCATGTTCACACAAAGTGATATTTACAGAATTTACAGAGCTATCTTAATTTATTCATATCGCATCTACATTATAACACAACATACTATGAAGAAAAATAATATCCATCAAGGTCCTCATAAATTCCAACATCTTGCTAAACAAGCTGGAAACACCTATGGAAGCTATTTTTAAACCCACTTGCTTCATCTTCATAAAATGATAATGACTTACAAATAAAGAAGAAAACCATCTCATTAATTCTGAGATGGTTGATTATTTA
Organism: Streptococcus sp. CF8_St5-17; assembly: GCF_024295665.1. Lineage (NCBI taxonomy): Bacteria > Bacillati > Bacillota > Bacilli > Lactobacillales > Streptococcaceae > Streptococcus > Streptococcus sp. CF8_St5-17. Next base: position 12,140 of record NZ_JANCOU010000010.1, on the reverse strand, counting down.
GTCTACTTTATAAAAAACTTGTTCTGAGCTAGTTGGAGCAGCTTGACCAGCAGTAAGCCTGTTTTTACTTAAGTCAGAATCTAACCCATCTATAATAAGTCCAGCAGGGTAAACACTCATTCCATACCCTGTAAAACCAGATCTAACACTGAATTCAATAGTTCCATGGTTACCCATGCTCACTTTCTCAATGTTTCCACTGTTTACTAATCCATTTTTATCGAATGCAAACTCTTGTCCAAGTCCATTTCTCCATGTTCCAACTAGAGTAGAGAAATCTCCATTTAGAATGGCTTGCTCATCTATTTTTTGTGATTTAGCATTCGTTTTCTCTTCTTGTGTCGAAGGTCTTTCCTCCTCCGTGGTAGTAGTAATACTATCTTGGGAAGTCGTTGAACTAGTACTTGGTGAACTAGTCGTTGTCGTACTAGTAGTAGAACGCTGTTCCGTTGTAGGAGTATTCACTACTTCTGCATCTTGCTTCTTATGATTAAAAAAGAAGAAGAGAGAACTTATCAGCACTATAGGGATTAAGGAACATAACAGAATCAAAAGCCAATTTATGCCTTTTCCTATTTTCATTTATAACTCCTTTATATTATTCTCATTTAATTATATCATACTACACTCATACAAGTAACAAAATATTGGACTTAAATATATTATTTGGGTGAATTTTGTATTTTTGAAACAAAAAGACATCCAAAAGAAAATTCTTGAACGTCTGTAAATGTTGATAGTATCGTATTGATTAACGTTTTGAGGCAACTTGACTTCGTCAAATTGCAGCCACATTTGTAAGCGACTAAAGTCGCAACAACTGTGTCAATTGCACCAATTTAGTAAGGAAGTATAAAAAAGAACACCCCGAAAGGTGCTCTTTGTAAGTATCGTAATTCTTTCGAATTAACGTTTACTAAATTGTGATGCTTTACGAGCTTTCTTAAGACCTATTGAAAATATATTATTTTTATGCTAATAAAACAAGAAGCCTACTCATACCTAAAACTGTTTTCACCCAAATTAACCTTAAAATATTTGAACCTCTTGTCTGAATCTGGAATCGAGAATTCGAAGCTTTGTTTAGTTCCATTTTCCCATAAATATCTTGTTTCAAACTTAAAACCAGAATAAATTTTATCATTTTCATCATAAAAAGAAATATTTATATCTATGTAATTGATGCGATGACCTGTAGTATTTTCAAAATTCCCCACGTAGCGCTTCTCTTTTTCTGATCCATCTTCAACCTCTTCAACTACAAAGTTTTTTGCATCAAACGTATCTACTAATATTCCGTAAACTCTATTAAATTCTTTAACAGCTTCACCGGACCTCAATATATTATTTAAACTATTTTTATCTTGAACAGGGATTTCACTTATTGAATTAATATCTAAAAGTAATTCATAACGTTTATATTGGAGTTTGTTCCACTCGTTTCTAAAGATTCTATCCAAGTATTTTCGATTTATTGCCGTTTCCTTTTCATTCTTAAGGACATCAATATAGGTGTCAGCTAGTTTCTTTAACTCAGGATTTTCGAACTCTCGATTTTTATATTTCTTAAGTTCATTTAGTTCATAATCCACACAGATTCTATAGTTTTTTAGTGATTCTTTATCATAATCCCTTTTGGCAACAAACTCCCAACGTTTATCTAACCCTTTTGCTAACGAAGTTAAAAATTCATTATCATAGGTATTATTGTTGTTTTTACTTGCATTAAATATAAGCAAAAGCATTAGTAGAAGTATTGAAACTACACCTAATAGTTTTTTCCCCACACTCAATCTCTCATTTCTATCTTTTTTTCTATTATAACACTCCTTTGATTACTGTCAAACTAATAGATGCTTTTGAAAAGTATTGTAAATATAGGCCCTTTTCTATTTCAAATGAATTTCATATATTTGAGAAAAGTTGTCGATAAAAAATAACTCAAGAAAAATTTTGTGATAAGTCTTACTTTTTAACAAAAAAAAGAGCACCCCGAAAGGTGCTCTTTGTAAGTATCGTAATTCTTTCGAATTAACGTTTACTAAATTGTGATGCTTTACGAGCTTTCTTAAGACCTGGTTTCTTACGCTCAACTTTACGTGAGTCACGTGTAAGAAGTCCTGCGCGTTTCAATGAATCGCGGAAGTCTGGGTCTACTTGAAGAAGGGCACGAGCGATACCGTGACGGATAGCTCCTGCTTGACCAGCGTAACCACCACCTACAACGTTAACGAAAACGTCGTATGAACCTGCAGTTGAAGTAACTGCGAATGGTTGGTTGATTACAAGACGAAGGTCAGCGTGTGGGATGTACTCTTCAACATCTTTTTTGTTAACAGTGATTTTACCAGTTCCTGGAACAAGGCGAACGCGTGCAACAGCGTTTTTACGACGTCCAGTACCTGCATATTGTGCTTGTGACATACTTTATTGTTCCTTTCCTTAGATAAGTCCTGAAATATCAAGAACTTCTGGTTGTTGTGCAGCGTGAGTGTGCTCAGCTCCAACGAATACTTTCAATTTCATACCTTGAGCGCGGCCAAGAGTATTGTGTGGAAGCATACCTTTAACTGATTTCTCGATCAAACGTACTGCATTTTTAGAACGAAGTTCACCAGCAGAGATTGATTTCAATCCACCTGGGTGGTTTGAGTGAGTGTAGTAGATCTTATCAGTTGCTTTTTTACCAGTCAATTTAACTTTTTCAGCATTGATAACGATTACGAAGTCACCTGTATCAGTGTGTGGTGTGAATGTTGGTTTGTTTTTTCCGCGAAGTACGCTAGCAACAACTGCTGAAAGGCGTCCAAGAGGTACATCAGTTGCGTCAACAACGTACCATTTGCGTTCTACTTGGCCTGGTTTAGCCATGAATGTAGTTTTGTTCATGATTTCTCCTATATGAATGTCGTTTTTGTTTACAGGGCGGATGTTCCGGTCCGCAAGTTATTTGAAAGGTTCCGGGGCCTTACAAATGGGGTAAACAATACCGCCTACTATTGTATCAAAATTCTCAGATAAAAGTCAAGCGGTTGGGAAAATATTTTTTCATTTTTGCCAGATTCGTAGTCTTCTTTCACCCTTCTCCTCAAGCATGGTCTGAAACGCCTTAGAAACTAAGTAAATAGCGCAAGTCAAGAACAGCGTAACCACTATATAATTGATCAAAGGACCGTGGTCTCCAACCAATGGTGGTTTTGTCAAAAAGCCATAATCTCCACCCGTCATTAGATTAACCACAAAGATCAGCGCATTAAGCGAAGATGTGATGACTAGGATTCGTTTGAAATCCAATAAATTAGCATCGTAGTCCTTCAAGAGATAAATCAAGGAATTTCCAAAGAGGGCTAAGTGTCCGAAAATAAAGGACAAAATGGCAATATGTGGGAAGGGATAGGGATCTGGCACTGGATAAACAAAGGCCGCCAAAGTCCCAAAGGTTCCGAGAACAGCAAAGTACTGTTTGACTCTAGAGACACCAGGAATCAAAAGCACTACAAACATTGCTAAACGGCAATGATAAAAGGGTAGGCTTTCTGTTAAAGGCATCTGATTGACCAAATACCAACCGTAGAGAAGGATTAACTGGGTCGCCTGTAAAATCTGGAAAAATCGCTGGCAAACTTTTTTATCACCATAACGATAGGCAAGAAATACAGTCAATGCCAATAAACTAAATAGACTTCCATACCAAAGAAGATCAAATTGGGGTGGCTCCGTCGGCTGCGTGCTAAATAAAGCATCCCAAACATTCATGTAACTTTCCTCATTTTCATATAAGCAGGCCTCTTACTCATCTCTATAGAGCCTAGCTTACATTTATTTCTTATAATTTTGTGTAAAAGAAACTGTCGATCTTAATATAAAGCAAAGCTTCTAATCGACATATTGTTCCCGCTCACCCTGATAGACCTGCCATAGAATTTCCATTTGTTCTTTGGTTATTCGTTTTTCAGATAGGGGTGGGAGATTCTTGATATCAAAAAATTCAAGTTCTGCAATTTCTTGATTTTCTTGAAATTGTCCATCCAATAACTGACAGTCAAAAACGAACTTGGCATACTGTTTGTTCTGAAGTTGAAAGCGGTTGGTATCAAAAACCGCCAATAAAGAACCTACTTCTGCCGAAAATCCTGTTTCTTCCTGAACTTCTTTTCGGATATTTTCCTTGGGAGAATATCCTACCTCGCCAAAGCCACCAGGTAAGGCCCAAGTATCCTCTCCTTGTCCTCTAACCAGGCAAATCTTCTGATTTTGAACAATCCATGCCCGCACATCCATCAAGGGAGTTGCATAGCTACCTGTTGGTTTTAAAATTGCAGTCAATTCCTCTTGATTGAGCTCTGTTTGATCCTGCAAGATACTTGATAAAATCTGCCGTAAATCCTCATAACGTTCACGGTCAAAAGGATCCTTGGTATAGGTCAGTCCAGTATCAGTAATGGCCAACATTCTCTGAATAGCTTTAGCGAAATCAGTTGCACTCATTTTCTAAACTTTCTACTAGCTTGGCTAGATTCATAGAGTTCGAACCTTTAAGCAAAATCTGGTCATGTGCGCCAAGACTTTCCTTGACCTGCTTAACCATGGCTTCAAACTGGTCTTCCTCAGCTGTTTTCTTGAAGTAGTAAACATGACCGATGGGGAACATTTGACTAGCTAACTGAGCCAAGTCAGCAATGTCTTCACCGTAGAAAATAACGGTATCAAGTACATCAGGTGACAGGCTCAAAATCATTTGATTATGGAGTTGAACGGATTGATCCCCTAGCTCTTTCATATCTGCCAGAACTGCGAGTTTCTTGCCACCTTCATTGGCTGGAATGGCAGAGAAAGTTTCTAAAATCAACTTCATAGCTGTTGGGTTAGCATTGTAGACATCTGACAAGATATCTGCTCCATTGGCAGCTTTTTTCCACTCGGTACGATTGCGGGTCAATTCTAGATTTTGGAAGGCTTGACCAATCTGCTCCTCAGTTACTCCTTCTTGCAAAGCAACATAAGAGGCAATCATGGCATTGGTCGCATTGTACTTACCTGTTACTGGCAAGTCGAGAGCCTGCTCCAAGAAATTAGCCTTGAAGGTTAAACTATCCTTACGCTCAATCAATTCTGTAATTTCGAGTTCTGCACCTGGACCAAAACGAACCACTTTTTGCTCAGCAGGTAGATAATCCTCTACAATAGGATCAGCTGGCGCTAAAAGCAAGGCACCCTGCTCCATCCCATCAGCGATTTGCAATTTCCCTTTGGCAATTTCAGAACGGTCTTTAAAGAAGGCCAAATGAGCTTCTCCGACCAGAGTCACAATAGCTGTCTTTGGATGAGCTAGTTCAGATAAGAGATGGATGTCTCCTAGGTGATCCTGTCCCATTTCCAAGACTAACTTTTCAGTGTCATCTGACATATGGAGAACCGTGTAGGGAAGCCCAATCTCGTTATTATAGTTCCCTTGCGTTTTGTAGGTTTTGTAGTTTGTAGAAAGCAAATGGGCCAACATATCCTTGGTCGTTGTCTTCCCATTTGAACCTGTAACAGCAAAGACATCGACACCAGTCTTTTGAAGGTAATAGGCCGCAAGAGCTTGAAAGGCTGTCAAAACATCCTCTACTAAAATGTAAGGATGACCTGCTACTGCCTTCTCTGACAGGGTTACAGCAGCACCGTTTTCAAAAGCCGTCTCAATAAAGTCATGACCATCACGCGCCCCCTTGAGTGGCACAAATAGATCCCCAGCTCCAATCAAGCGACTATCAAACTCTGCCTTGACTAACGGATTATCCGCATAGCTTGTCACATCATTTTTTGCATCAACAACACGCGCAACTTCGTGAATCGTAAGTTTCATGTTTACTCCTTTAAAAAGGGGCAAGGAGTCCTTCCCCGCCCTTATGTCTGTCTTTACAATAGGTGCGCTTCACGCTTGTCAAAACTTTCCTTAGCAAGATCCACCAAACGCTCAATTAGTTCTGGGTAAGGAAGACCCATATTGTCCCAAAGCAAGGGATACATAGACCATTGGGTGAATCCTGGCATAGTGTTGAGCTCGTTTAGGAAAACTTCTCCCTTATCTGTATAGAAAAAGTCACAACGTGAGAGACCAAGTCCACCAATAGCACGGAAGGCGGCTTCTGCATTTTTACGCATGACTGCTACTACTTCATCACTAATCTTGGCTGGGATATCCATAGTAATCTTGTTATCGATGTATTTTGCTTCGTAGTCATAGAAGGCTACATCTTTGACAACTTCACCAGGAAGCGTGCTCTTGACATCATAGTTTCCTAAGAGACCGACCTCGATTTCACGTGCATTAACTCCTTGTTCTACCAATACACGGCTATCGTACTTGAAGGCGAGTTCGAGAGCTTGATGGAGTTCCTCTTTATTTTCAGACTTAGAAATACCAACACTAGAACCCATATTGGATGGTTTGGTAAAGACTGGATAGGTTAATTTTTCTTCAACTTCAGCAATCTTAGAAGCCAAGTCATCCCCTTCAACAATGGCTACGTAAGGAACTTGGGCAATACCAGCAGATTCCAAGACACGCTTGGTAGTAATCTTATCCATGGCAAGGCTTGAAGATAGGATGTTACAACCGACATAAGGCATTTTCAAGACTTCTAAGAAACCTTGAACAGAACCATCTTCTCCCATAGGTCCATGAAGAACTGGAAAAACAACCGCTCCTTCTTCGTAGATAGCACTTGGAGCAATTTTCTTGTCCCAATCAATCGTTTCATTGGTCATGAGACGTTCATCTTGTCCAGGAGTTTGGGTAAATTCTTGGGTTTTGATGAAATCACCGGACTGGCTGATAAAGAAGGTTTTGACTGCGAAACGATCATAGTTGACCGCACGCATGACACTCTCAGCTGACAATACAGACACTTCACGTTCTGCACTGCGTCCACCATATAATAAAATAATTGTTTGTTTCATATGATTGTCCTATTTCTACTAGAATACTTGCTCTTTAGTATATCACATTTGTCTCTTTTTTTAAACTTGAATAGCAAAAAAGAGACTAGATTAAAAACAAATCCAGTCTCTATGTTTCTTAAAATCTTATCTACTAGCTAATTGCTTCTATCATTAATCTTACAGACTAGAGTTCTGTACGATTTTCGATAGCTCTTAAGAGCGTTACTTCGTCCGCATATTCGATATCTGCTCCTACTGCTAGACCTCGTGCTAGACGAGTAACCTTGATACCTGCAGGTTTGAGCAAGCGAGAGAGATACATGGAGGTCGCTTCGCCATCAGCTGTTGCATTGGTAGCTACGATGACCTCTGAAACCTCACTGGCCATAAGACGAGTCATAAGACTCTTAAGGTTGATATCATCCGGACTAATTCCATTCATGGGTGAAATCAACCCATGCAATACATGGTATAACCCATGGTATTCCTGAATATTTTCCATAGCAGCTACATCTCGACTATCCTCTAGGACGAGGATAGTTGTTTGGTCCCGACTTGGATCTGTGCAGATAGAACAGGGATCTTCATCGGTTAAACGTCCACAGATAGAACAATAGGTCAACTCTCTTTTAGCTGAAAGGAGATTTTTAGCAAATTCGTTGACGTCATCATCCGGCATTCCAATAGTATAAAAGGCTAGACGGGTTGCTGTCTTGATCCCAATACCCGGAAGTTTAGAATAACTGTCAATCAACTTAGCAATAGGTGTTGGATAAAGCATGGCTTCCTTTCTAATTCATTGGATGGTGTTGGTTGTATAGATTGATAATGTCGCGAGCAATTGCTGGCCCAACATTTTTGGTTAAATTGGTATTATGAGGAAAGACTACTGCAACTGCAATTTGAGGATTTTCTGTTGGAGCATAGGCCACGGCATTGGTATTATTAGCTTCTTTTTGACCACCAGCTACATAGCTTTCAGCTGTACCGGTTTTACCACTGATAGAAACAGTGGCACCATCTGAAAACGCCCGTCCTGTCGTTAGGGGACTAGTTCCATGCGATACTTGGTAAAATCCTTGGTGCAAGATTGCCATATCTGATTCAGAAATATTGACCTTGTTGATTTCCTTGGTATTTATTGCTTGGATTAATTCCCCAAGGCCACCCTTATCATTGTTGTCGTATATTCCCTCGACAATATGTGGAGCTAGACGAACACCATTGTTAGCAATAGTTGCAACGTACTGGGCTAATTGCATCGGTGTGTAGTTATCAAACTGGCCAAAAGCATTAGTTAAATAATTAGCCAAGTCAAATTTTTGGGGGATAAATCCTGTCGATTCATCTGGCAAGTCAATCTCAGTAGAAACTCCTAGTCCATACTCTCCAAAGGTAGCACGAAGTTTACCCATAGCAGATTCAAGATTGTTGGTTCCCACTGTCATATTCGGCTGATAAGTTTGCCCCATGATTCCAAGAGCAGTTTGGACCATGTAAGCATTGGATGAATACTCCAAGGCTTCAACGGCTGTAATCGGGAAAGAACCGTAATAAGGAGTATACCAGGAATTGATAGGGGCAGAACCTTGGAAGACGATTGGTTGGTCTGTCAAGGTTTGGTTGCCTGACAAGACCCCATTTTCCCAACCAGAACTGATGGTTGCCGCCTTAACGACAGACCCTGGTACAAAAACATTGGTCACTGTTCCTAGTGAGTCTGGTGTCAAGTCTCCTGTTTCTAGATTGTGTTTAATTCCTGACATTGCCAATACAGCACCTGTCTTAGGATTAAGGGCTACTGCATAAACACCTTCTGAGTATTTAGCACCACCATTTGCAAGTTCAGAATTAAAATAACTCTTCAAGAGGCTGTCTACGCTATCTTGGAAGGCCAAATCAATGGTTAATTTGATGTTTTTTCCCTTGCTACCTTCTTCGATATTCTCTACGCTCTCCATGTCTCCATGCTTGTCCAAATGGATTTCCTTGACGGTCCGTTTTCCTTGCAAAACTTCTTCGTATTGTTTTTCAAGATAGGAAGTCCCGACGCGATCATTGAGCGAATAACCTTTTTTCAAATAAGCGTCTACTTCTTCTGCTGGAAGACCTGATTTTTCACTAGAAACAGTTCCGACAATAGATGAAAGAGAAGTTTCTAAGACCTTTCGATCCCATGAGGTAGAGATAGAAATACCTGGCAATTCCTTTGAAGCAGAAGCAATTACAGCTACCTGTGTATCACTCAAAGGATCTGTTTGAATATTTCCTGTAGCAAAATTTCCAACTGAATTGAGTTGGCTAAAGAGGTAGATTGCCTTCTTTTCATCCTCGGAATAGTCCATCTGATTAGCTGCAATACTATTAGCAGCGTTGTTATAGAGTTCAGATTCAGAAAGTTGATTGCCATCTGAATCATACCGTTTATCTTTTGGAAGAGCTTCAACTGTTTTCTTATAAGCTTCGGCATCCGCCAAGTAGTAGTCTACCATTTGTCGGTCCGTCAACTCTGGAGAAGTGACTGTGACATAAGTCAACAATTTTTTAGAAATATCCTTCAAATCAGCCGCAGTCATCTTGTTACTTCGTGTGAATGAAACAACTTGTTTAACGGTGTTTTGGACTAAAGGTTTTCCTGTTGCATCATAAATTTCTCCACGAGCGGAACCCATGGTTACTCGAGTTTGGCTAGCAGAAGCGAGTTTATTTTCATAAAAATCCTTATGAAGAACTTGCATATAAAGCAAACGGCCAATAATTGTTAAAAAAAGCAAAATGACGATTGCAAATAACAAATTAAGCCGTATCGGTATCGAGTGGCTATTGAATTTTCTCATACACATCAATCTCATTTCTAATCAAAATCACACTCTTCATTGTACCATAATTTAGGTAGAAAATTATGGAAAAAGAAAAGACTTTTCCTTTTTGGTCCAAAAATTATTTTCTATGATATAATGGAGGTGAGCGCTATTTTATTTGTTAGATTTATCAAATAAATTCTGGCAAATAGCTATCAAAGGAGTCCCATGAATAAGCAAGATATTTCTACAATCATTGAGCTTCACTTTGAAGAAATGACCGATTTAGAGCAAGAAATTGCTCGCTATTTTCTGCAGGCAGATACCATAAACGATGACTTATCCTCTCAGCAAGTTACTCAAAAACTTCATATTTCCCAGGCAGCGCTCACTCGTTTTGCCAAGAAATGTGGTTTTAAGGGCTATCGAGAGTTCATCTTCAAATACCAACAACAAAAAGACACTCTTTCTGCTCCTCAACAGGATATGAATCCTTTGACTCAGAGAGTCCTTAGAAGTTATGCAAACCTGCGAGAAATTTCTCAAGGATTGATTGACGATGAGCAACTGGAACGCGTGGCTCAGATGATTGACCAATCCGAACGCGTGTATTTTTTCGGAACTGGGAGTTCTGGTCTAGTCGCACGTGAGATGAAGCTACGTTTTATGAGATTGGGTGTCGTCTGTGAAGCCTTAACAGATCCAGACGGTTTTGCCTGGACGACTAGCATTATTGATGAAAAATGTTTGGTGTTTGGTTTTTCTCTCTCAGGAACAACACCATCTATCATCGATAGCCTATTAGATGCCCAGGATATGGGAGCTAAGACAGTTCTATTTACAAGTGCACCGAATAAGGATACCCAAGCATTTACAGAAACAGTATTAGTCGCAAGTCAAAACCAAGCCTCATATATCCAACGAATCTCTGCTCAGCTTCCAATGCTGATTATCATTGATTTACTCTATGCTTATTTCCTAGAGATTGATCGCGAAAGTAAAGAAAAAATCTTTAATAGCTACTGGGAAAATAATCGATTAAATGGTTATCGCAGAAACACAAGAAATAGAAAGCCCTGAAATTGGAAACCATTCAGGGTTTTCTGTTTAAAATATTTTTCCCCACAAAAAGGAGCCCACAATGGGACTCCTTTTTTAGTGGTTCAAGATACTTCCTTTGACGTTCTCTATTCTAGTCCTTCATCTCTTTTTTGAAGAAGAATAGCATCATTCCTGAAACAAGAGTGAGGGCAGGCAAGAGAGTTGAACTTACTTCTTCTCCTGTTGCTGGTAACTGTTTGCTTGTAGAATCTGCTACAGTGCCCTTAGCCTCTGCTAAAGGCTTATCTTCTCCCATAGGTTGTGGAGTAGGAGTTTCTACATTTGCTGGTGCACTTGGTTGAGCTGCATCCTTGTAGACTACCGCATAGACACCTAGGTGTGGAGCTACAAATTCAAGTGCTGAACCCTTCTGTTCAAACTTCACTTCCTGCAATTCTTGATTTGCATTCATAGCATAGACATTGGCTACATCAGACGCCACAGCAACTTGAACAAGGGCTGCACCTTTCAATTGAACAAGTTCTCCTTTCTCATTCTTCAATTGAATTTGATAAGCATCGAAACGGCGACCTTCCAAGACCTGGTTAGCAACCTTATCGACCTCTAGAACAGAACCACCATTGAGGTCCCCTTCTCGAGCAATCAGTTTCAAGTTTGTTGATGAATCTTTCAAGACCTTCAATGTGCTATCAGTTGATGGACTTTCTTCCTTGGTTCCAACTTCGACGATGCGGTCTTGGGCTTCCTCACGTTCAACCTTAAGAACCTTACGGTTGTCACCATCGACTTCTACATAAGTCGTTACTTGTCCGTCTTTTCCTTCAGAAACAACTTGTTCCTTACCTTTAGCTAAATCAGCATTCTCACGGCGAACAGTCTTGAAGGCGATTGGTTCTTTCTCTACTTTTAGATTTGGTAGATTAAAGTCCAAATTCATAACGCCTTCTGTCGGCATAGCAGTTCCTTCTTGAGTACCAACTTCAACGATGCGGTCTTGAGCTTCCTCACGTTCAACCTTAACAACTTTACGATCGCTGCCGTCAACTTCTACATAGGTTGTTACTTGTCCGTCTTTTCCTTCAGAAACGACTTGTTCCTTACCTTTAGGTAGAAGAGAATTTTCACGACGAATAGTGTTGAAGGCAATCGGCTCTGTCGTTACTTCAAGGCTTGGTTGAGTTACACTCAATTCTTTAACACCTTCAGCTGGAAGATTTGAATGTTTCACTTCCTCTTCTGGCTTACTTGGGTCCTCTGGTCTTGCAGGCTCTTCTGGTTTACTTGGCTCTTCTGGAGCTGGTTCCTCTTTTGGTGTCGCCTGAAGATTGTTGATAGATGTCAGAGCGTCTT